>NZ_LIRO01000026.1:0-12909 GCF_002742025.1 Limnothrix sp. PR1529 | reverse complement strand
GCCCCCGACCCACCCCCTCGCGCACGGTCAAACTCGACGGAGCCAATTTGCCCGATGAGGTGGTGGTGGATTACGAAGAGTTGCCCCCGCGCCCGCCGCGGCCCCGTCGCCCACCGGCCGGGTAAGGGGAGTTTGGGTGGTTCGGGAGGAACCGATTCGCGCTCCTGCGCTTCCCAGACGGGTCAAAGCAAGCCGCTACAATGGTTAACAGCCGTGCTGAACGGTCGTTGGCCGCGTTCTGGTGAACAGCAGGAGCCAACCATGCTGGTTAACAGCGCTGAAGTTTGTTTTTGAGTGCCTGCCCCGTGAGTTCCACCGTTCCTCCAGTGCGATCGACCTTGCAACCCGCCATTTCCCTGAGCAACGTCACCAAGGCCTTTTCCACGGGAACCGTTGCCCTACAAGATGTGTCCCTCACGATCCACGAGGGCGAATTTTTGAGCTTGGTGGGGCCCTCTGGTTGTGGGAAAAGCACCATTTTGAGCCTGATTGCGGGTCTGAGCAGTCCCACCCAAGGAGATTTGACTTGGCAGATGCCGGACGCTCGCCGGAATTTGGCCTTTGTGTTCCAAGATTCTGCCCTGCTGCCTTGGGCAACGGTGCAGGAAAATATTCGGTTGCCATTGAAGTTGGCGGGAATTTCCCGATCGGCCAGCGAAGACCGCGTGGCCGAGGCGATCGAGCTGGTGGGGTTAAAGGGGTTTGAAAAATCCTTTCCCCGGCAACTCTCCGGCGGGATGAAAATGCGGGTTTCGATCGCCCGGGCGATCGTCANNCAACAACACCTTGGGTTGGGTGACGATCGCCCGGGCGATCGTCACCCAACCCAAGGTGTTGTTGATGGATGAACCCTTTGGGGCCCTTGATGAAATTACCCGCAACAAACTGAATGAAGACGTGATGAATTTGTGGCATCAAAAGCGCTGGACGATCGCTTTTGTGACCCACAACATCTATGAAGCCGTTTATCTGTCAACGCGGGTGGCGGTGATGGGGGTTAATCCCGGGCGCATCGTCACGGAGCTGGACATTCCCGAACCCTATCCCCGATCGGAAACTTTCCGTCAATCTCCAACTTTTGGCCAATATCGCTACCAACTGGCGGAAGCGTTGGCCCTCGGCATGGGTGCGACGGTTCCCTTGTAAGAGTGTCAATGGGAGTGGTGCAAATGTAGATTTCGCAAATTTGCCCCAATTTACTCAAAATTGACTGAGCATTAACTGAGCTTGAATTGCAAAATTCTGGTTTTGAATGGCGGGGAAACTCCCTAAAATGATTCCAGAGCCACCCAGCAATCCCTTAAAAACTGCTTGAGAACTGCTGAAAACCCGCTGAAAGATCGGTTTTGAGCATTCCTTCCTGATCCTGAATCTTCTGAATTATTCCCGCAATTTAAAGCCTATGAGTCGCAGTCGTTCTCCCCTAATTCCCAAGCGATCGCTCATTCAGCGCGTTTTTTCCGCCGACGTACTGGCCCCCTTGGGGGTGGGACTGACTTTTCTGTTGGCTTGGGATTTATTTGTGCAAATCACCGGACTGCCACCCTATCTACTCCCTCGGCCTGGCTTGGTGTTGCAAACCCTATTTGAAAACTGGAATGAGCTGTTTTCGGCCCTAATGGTGACGCTGCAAATTACGATCATTGCGTTTTTGGCGGCGGCGGTTTCTGGCCTAGGGATTTCCGTGCTGTTTACAGTGAACAAGTGGATTGAACGGAGCCTGTTTCCCTATGCGGTGATTCTGCAAACCACACCCTTGGTGGCGATCGCGCCGCTGATTGTGATTTGGCTCAAGGATAATACGCTGGGAGCATTGGTGCTTTGTGCCTGGATTGCGGCCTTTTTTCCGGTGGTTGCTAACACCACCTTGGGGCTGAACAGTGTTGATCGGAACCTAACTAACCTCTTTAAGCTCTATAACACCAATCCTTGGCAGCGATTGATTTATCTCCGGTTACCCAGCGCGTTGCCCTACTTCCTAGGAGGACTACGAATCAGCGGTGGCCTGTCCTTAATTGGAGCCGTGGTGGCGGAATTTGTGGCCGGAACCGGTGGCGCAAAATCAGGCATTGCCTATCAAATTCTGATTGCCAGTTATAACCTACAAATTCCGAAAATGTTTGCAGCATTGTTGTTGGTGACGGGCTTGGGGATTTTGATTTTTGTGGGTCTTTCAGCCCTGTCCGATGCCCTTCTCAAAGATTGGCATGAAAGTGCTGTCAAGCAGGAAAGTTAGGTGGCTTGAAAGGGGAGCTTGAAAGCGCTTAAAAGTGGCTGACTTCCAATCCCTGATTTGCAAACAATCTCCCAACAATCAAACCCTGAAATTGAGCCTTAAAATTATTCCCATGACCGCCCCCTCACCCGTTGAAAATGCTGCTCAGTCAATCGCCCTGGTGGCTCCGACCCTGACGGAAGGGTTTGAGTTGCCCTCAATGGTGAGCAATTTGGCAGGGCTGCAACGGGCGATCGCCCAGGATCCCGATCGCTGGCGACCGTTGGTGTTCACCAATGGCTGCTTTGATTTGCTCCACGCGGGCCATGTGCGCTACCTGAATGCGGCGCGCGCGTTGGGGCGATCGTTGGTGGTGGGGTTGAACAGTGATCAATCGGTGGCGGGCTTGAAACCAGCGCGGCCCGGGTTCCCCCCTCGCCCAATCGTGCCCCAGGCCCAGCGGGCGGAGGTGTTGTTGGCGCTGCGGGCGGTGGCGGCGGTGGTGATTTTTGAGCAACCCACAGCCACGGCACTGATCGAAGCGTTGCAGCCCGACATCTATGTCAAAGGGGGCGATTATCGGGTGGAAACCTTGCCGGAAGCGCCGGCCGTCTTTGCCGGAGGTGGCCGCATTGAGCTGGTGAAAATTGAAGTGCCCAGCAGCACCAGCGGTTTGGTGGAGCGGATTTTGGCGGCCCGTCCCCAGGAGCCATAGGCCATGGCGGAGGATTGGGCTGCGGAGTTGGCCCCCAGCAGCGCCACGGAACCTTGGTCAGTGGCCACCCTCAACCAGTGGCTGAAGGATTGCGTGGAGGCGGAACCGGCGCTTCATCGGGTTTGGGTGATCGGGGAGGTGTCCAGCGCCAAGCCATTTCCCAGCGGCATCTATTTCACTTTGACCGATCGGGAGGCAACGGCCGCGATCGGCTGCGTGGTGTGGCGAGGCCAGGTCGATCGACTGGCGAGCTTGCCCGAACCGGGTCAGCAGGTAATCGCCTTGGGAGAATTGCAGCTTTGGCCCAAACGGGGCGAGCTGAAGCTAGTGACCTGGCAACTACTGCCGGCCGGGGCGGGTTTGCAGGCGCTGCGAATGCAACAGCTCCACGATCGCCTGGCTGCCGAAGGATTGTTTGATCCCGATCGCCGTCGGCCCCTGCCCGCTTTTCCCCAAACCGTGGCGGTGATCACGTCTCCCCGCGCGGCGGCCTGGGGAGACATCCAGCGCACCTTGCTTCAGCGCCATCCCGGCTTGCGGGTGTTGTTTGTGCCTGCTTTGGTGCAGGGCGATCGGGCCCCAATCAGTCTGATGCGGGCGATCGCGCAAGTGGTGGTGGATGGTCGAGCCGATTTGCTGATTTTGGCCCGGGGTGGCGGGGCCACGGAGGATCTATCCTGCTTCAACGATGAGCAACTGGTGCGCACCCTAGCAGATTGTCCGATTCCAGTGATCACGGGCATTGGTCACCAACGGGATCAATCCCTTTGCGATCGGGTGGCGGACTGGTGTGCCCACACGCCCACGGCCGCAGCGGAACGGGCCGTGCCGAGCCTGGTGGAGTTGCGCAACCGCTGGGCTGAACAGGCCTTGGGCCTGAAGTTAGCCATGGATCGCTACTTACAGGATCGACTCGATCGGGTGGATCTGCTCCAGCAACGGTTGGGACGGCTGCGCCCCGATCGTCAATGGCAGCGGGAAACGGAGCGGCTGACGGATATTCAGCGGCGGTTGGGCATGGCCATGCAACACCGGCTCGATCGGGAACAGCAACGGCAACAGGCCCTCAACCAGACCCTGCGATCGCTGGATCCAAACCAAGTGTTGCAACGGGGCTATAGCTTGGTGCGCAATGATCAAGGGGCGATCGTTCGGCGGGCAGCCCAAGCCCAACCGGGCGATCGACTCCGAATTCAGTTGGCCGATGGGTGGTTAGAGGTGAAAGTGATTCCACCCCCAACCGAAATCGCGCAACTCTCGATCGACCTTAAGCAGTCGCCCTAGATTTGCTGTTGATTAACCCTCGATCTGCCCTAAACCGTTTCCGGTTCGCGTTCCTGGACTTGCGGTTGGAATTGGAACAGGGAATAAACCACATTCCGGCGCATGTTGGTCATCATGTCCAAGAAGAGTTCATAACCTTCGCTCTTATATTCCACCAGCGGATCCTTCTGGCCATAGCCGCGCAGGCCCACCGTTTCCCGCAGCGCGTCCATCTGCTGCAAGTGCTCGCGCCAGAGGGTGTCAATTTGCTGAAGGATGAAATAGCGTTCCGCGTCGCGCATCAGGCCAGGGCGCAGGCTGTCGATTTGCCCTTCCTTGATGTCGTAGGCAATCCGCACTTGCTCGGCCAGGAAAGTCTTGATTTCCGTGGGGTTGAAGTCCTCAATCTGTTGGGGAGTCAGGTCTTGGATGGTGCTGACAAATTCCTTTACCTTGTCCACCATCTTCTCCAGATTCCATTCCTCCGCTGGCAAATCGGGATTCACATAGGCATCCACAATGTCGAACATTGTCCGCTCGGCATATTCAATCACCCGCTCTTTCAGGTCTTCCCCTTCAAGGACGCGGCGACGCTCGGCATAGATGGCCCGACGCTGGTTATTCATCACCTCGTCGTATTCAAAAACCTGCTTCCGAATGTCGTAGTAATAGGTTTCGACTTTCCGTTGGGCCCCTTCGAGCGATCGGGTCAGCATTCCCGACTCGATCGGCATGTCCTCTTCCACGCGGAACATCTGCATCAGGCCGGCCACCCGATCGCCCCCAAAGATCCGCAGCAGGTTATCTTCCAAGCTCAGGAAAAACCGAGTGGAACCGGGGTCACCTTGGCGACCCGCCCGCCCGCGCAACTGGTTATCAATCCGGCGCGATTCGTGGCGTTCCGTACCGATCACATGCAGGCCACCCAGTTGGATTACCTCTTCATGTTCACTGTCGGTGAAGGCTTCGTATTCCCGGCGAATTTGGTTGTAGGCTTCCCGCAGACCTTGCACCACTTCATTGTCGGTGGGGGCCTTTTCCGAGGCGATCGCCAACAGTTCTTCGGCTTCTAGCTCCGGGAGCGATCGCTCGCCATAGGTCTTGACCGCAAAGGCCACCGCATCCTTCAGCATCTTTTCCGCCTCGGTCGTAATTGGCGTGGGGAAAATTTCCGGAGCCGCTTGCCAGGTTTTGCGCTTCTTGCCCGAGTTGCCAAAGCCCTGGGCCTTTTGCCGGCCACTCAGGCCCGCCACCTGCATCACCTCAAATTCATCTTCCTCTTCCAGGCGCACCAGCCTGGGCATCAGGTATTCCCGCACCTTCAGCCGGGCCATGTAGTCCGCGTTCCCGCCCAAGATGATGTCCGTGCCGCGACCGGCCATGTTCGTGGCGATCGTCACGGCTCTGCGCCGCCCCGCCTGGGCCACGATTTCCGATTCCCGCTCCACGTTTTCCGGCTTGGCGTTCAGCAGGTTGTGGGGAATGTTGCGCTCCGCCAGCAGTTCCGATAGCAATTCCGACTTTTCAACGCTCGTGGTTCCCACCAACACGGGGCGACCCATTTCGTGCATTTCCAAGCACTCTTCGGCCACGGCCTTCCACTTGGCCACCTCGGTTTTGTAAACCACATCCGAGTAGTTCTTCCGCGAGTTGGTGCGGTTGGTGGGAATGATCGTCACTTCCAAGTTGTAGATCTTCTCAAACTCGGCCTCTTCGGTTTTGGCCGTGCCGGTCATGCCCGCCAGTTTGGGATAGAGCAGGAAGAAGTTTTGATAGGTGATGGAGGCGAGGGTTTGGGTTTCGTTCTGGATTTCCACCCGCTCCTTGGCTTCGATCGCCTGGTGCAAGCCATCGCTCCAGCGGCGACCCGGCATCACCCGCCCGGTGAATTCATCCACAATCACCACTTCCCCGGCCCGCACGATGTAGTTCACATCTCGCAGGTAGAGTTCCTTGGCCTTCAGGGCGTTGAAGATGTAGTGGGCCCAGGGATCTTCCGAATCAAACAGATCCGTAACCCCCAACATTTGCTCGGCGGCGATGAATCCCTCATCACTCATGATCACGTTGCGGGCTTTTTCGTCCACTTCGTAGTGGTCATCGCGCACCAGTTGCCGCACCAGCTCATCGGCGGTCAGATATTTTTCGGTGGGGCGATCGACCTGGCCAGAAATGATCAACGGGGTGCGAGCCTCATCAACCAGCACCGAATCCACTTCGTCAATCACGCAATAGTTAAAGGGCCGCTGCACCACTTCATTGATGGTGGTGGCCATGTTGTCGCGCAGATAATCAAACCCTAGCTCACTGTTGGTGGCGTAGGTGATGTCGCAGGCATAGTTCCGGCGGCGCTCTTCGGGACTCATGCCCTGCTGAATCAGCCCCACGGACAGGCCCAGGAACCGATGCACCTGGCCCATCCACTCGGCATCCCGGCGGGCCAAGTAGTCGTTCACCGTCACCACATGCACCCCGCGGCCTGTGAGGGCGTTCAGGTAGGACGGCAGGGTGGCCACCAGGGTTTTTCCTTCCCCGGTCTTCATTTCTGCAATTTGCCCGTTGTGCAGCACAATGCCGCCCAGGAGTTGCACATCAAAGTGGCGCATTCCCAACACCCGCTTGCCCGCTTCGCGAACCACGGCAAAGGCTTCGGGCAGGATGTCGTCTAGCAGTTCCTTGCGTTCGCTGTCGTTGCGGGCTTGGGCCAGTTTTTGGCGAAATTCGGCGGTTTTGCCCCTGAGTTCGTCGTCCGACAGCTTCGCGATGTCCTCTTCAAGGAGGTTGACTTCCACCACGTCGGGTTGGAACCGCTTGAGTTTGCGGGCGTTGGGGTCTCCCAGCAGAGCTTTCAACATGGCAGGCGATCGGGTGGCGTACTAGGCGAGATAATGGGGGCCAATGCAGTTGGCCGGTGGCGATCGCCCGATCGAGCGTCATGACGCGATCGAGCTGTGGCGCGCCTCCATCGTATCACCGCACCTTTGCGCCGGGCCGGTTCGGTTTCCCGTCGCGGCCGGTGCAAGGACACGATCAACCGGAGGTCCAGGGCCCACAACGCCACTCAACCGCATTGGCCCGCCGTTGCACGCTATTGAGATTGAGGCCGATCGAGCCATGACCACCACCCTTGACAATCAGATGAACCAACCGGAATGGAAACAGGGGGCGGCGATCGAGCTGGAAATCACCGACCTGGCCGATTCGGGGGATGGCGTGGGCCGTTGGGCCGATCGGGTGGTGTTTGTGCCGGAAACCGTACCGGGCGACTACCTATCGGTGCGGCTGTTGCAGGTGAAACCCACCTTTGCCCGGGCCAAAATTTTGTCGATTCTGGATCCTTCGCCCGATCGCGTCCGCCCCGGCTGCATCGTGGCGGACAAGTGCGGCGGTTGCCAATGGCAGCATGTGGCCTATGGATCCCAACTGCTGGCCAAACAGCGACAGGTGGAACAGGCCCTCACCCGGCTCGGAGGCTTTGAAGAGCCACCCGTTTTGCCCATTTTGGCCGCCGCTGCCCCCTTGGCCTACCGCAACAAAGCCACCTATCCCGTGGCTCCCGGCCCCGATGATCAAATTCGTGCGGGCTATTACCAAAAGGGCAGCCACAAAATTGTGAACCTGAACCAATGTCCCGTGCAGGACGATCGACTCGATCCCCTGCTGCGACAGGTGAAACAGGACTTGACCGCCAGCGGTTGGGAACCCTACGACGAAACCACCCACACGGGCACGGTGCGTCACTTGGCTCTACGGATTGGGCGGCGCACGGGCGAAATGCTCCTCACCCTGGTGGTACGCGACTGGGAAGCGCTGCCCGGTTTGGTCACCCAAGCGGAACTGTGGCGCGAGCAATTTCCGCAGTTGGTGGGGGTCTGTGTGAACCAGCAGCCCCAGCGCAACAACGTGATTTTTGGGCCCGAAACCCGCTGCGTTCTGGGGCGGCCAGCCCTGGAGGAACACCTGAATGGATTGGTGTTTGAAATTCGCCCGGAAACTTTCTTTCAGGTGAACACCGACCAAACGGAAGAACTGCTGAAAACCATTCACCAACAACTGGCCCTGACCGGCCGGGAAATTTTGGTGGATGCCTATTGCGGCGTGGGAACCCTGACCCTGCCCTTGGCCCAGCGAGCCGGCCGGGCGATCGGGATTGAAGCCCAAGCGGAAGCCGTCACCCAAGCCCGCCACAACGCCGAACGCAACCAGCTCACCAATGTTGAATTTCAGGTGGGGAAAGTGGCGGATCTGCTGCCCCAATTGGGACTGCAACCGGACGTGGTGTTGTTGGATCCGCCCCGAAAAGGTTGTGAGCCGGGCGTGATTGAAGCCTTACGGGCGATCGCCCCATCCCGCATTGTTTACATGAGCTGCAAGCCGGCCACCCTGGCCCGAGATTTGAAGCTGCTCTGTGAACAGGGGCAATATCAGCTCGATCGGGTGCAGCCAGCGGACTTTTTCCCCCAAACGCCCCATGTGGAATGTGTCGCCTTTCTGAGTGAGCGCCGTTAAGATGATATGGGCGATCAAACTCCCTTAACTGTCCTATGGCCAATGAACCAGTCCTAGCTCAAGCGCTCCGCACTTTGCCCGCTCCCGCTCCTGAGGCGGTTGTTGTCGATAACTTTGTTGACGCTCTGATGGATGTCTTGGGGTTCGACAAGCAAAAACGAATTCCCCAATTCGCCACGGGCCAGGGTGCAGATCACGTTGACTTTGCCGCACGCTATGACGATTCAGAAGGGCGATCGTTTATTCAATCTCCCGTGGATCCCTACTTCCTGGTGGAAGCGAAGGGAACCGATAGCAATTTAAGTTATGGCACGCCGCAATATCGATCGACCTTCAATCAATTGCGGCGCTATCTGCTAGCGCCCAAGTGCAAAAATGCCCAATGGGGATTGATCATTAATTCAGTCCACATGCAACTTTTTCGGAAGCACCATAAGGTGATTTTTCCGGCCACTCCCTGCTTGGAAATCAAACCCGAAACGATCGATCAAGTGGTTCATAACCAGATTGCTCCCCTGTTGCGCCAACCGTCCCGCGCCTTGGTGGTTGCGGTTTACAACAACAAAGGCGGCGTAGGCAAAACCACCACCACCATTAACCTGGCCAGCCTTCTCAACTTCATTGGCTATTCGACCTTGGTGATTGATTTTGACCCAAACCAACGGGATTTAACCGAAACCCTGGAGGTTACCAGTCAATCGCCAACTCTGTTTGACTGCCTGGATGACGATCGACTTGATATTCATGAGGCGATCGCGACCTATCGCAAGCTCGACAAAAAAGCCAACAAAGAATATGGCATTGACATCCTACCTGCCCCAAAAGTTGAAGATCTCAAAACCGATGACCCGAACAGCAAGGGCATTGACATCAACGATTTGATTCGCAAAATTGGCTATCACAAACTCAAAAAAGCCATCGACTCCCTGCGCTCTGAGTATGACTACATCTTCATCGATTCACCACCCAACTGGCAATATTTCAGCCAAGAGGCGGTTTATGCATCTGATGTGATCTTGATGCCAGTCAAGCCCAACAATGTCTACTCGATCGACAATGCCGCCGAAGCAATTCGCGAATTTTTTCCAGCCATTCAGGCCAAGCGACAAGATGGCGGCCCGATCGCCCTTCCGATTTTCTTCAATGGCGAAAAACTCTCCAATTCTCAGCACCAGCGCGTGCGAGTTTACCTAGAAGAGTTAATTGCACGCCATAAGAAGGACTATAAATTTGACCTTACACCCTACTTTTTTCCGCGATTGACCAATGCTCGAAAAGACTATCGGGTTTTTGAGCTGGAAAATCATGCCGAAATTTCTGGAGCCAGCTTCTCGCGCTTGCCAGCGGTCTACGCCCACAAAACCGCTCGTGACTATTACCTGAATCTTGCCAAGGAGTACTTCATCCAATGAGCAATGTTGGGAATCTGATGCATCTTTGGATGCACAAAGTTCGGTCTGGGTTGCCCACAGCCGCGCCCAGCTTTTTGGTGCAAGGCGCAGCAGACATTCTGACGCGATCGGGCGGATCAAACTGGTTGCCCGTGGTGGTTCGGGAAATTCAAGACCCTGAATATGACTATGAAGTAATCGGCAACTCTTTTGTTTATTCAGCAGCCGCAGAAGCCGGACTCGATCGCATTTGGTGCGTGGTGGCGGAAGATAGCGAACTCGCGATCGAGGTGGCGCGGGTTTTATCGCAGGAAATTGCACCCCGCATTAACCTTAGCTCTGCATCCTATGACCAAATTATTGAAGCGCTAGAATATGTGGTGAGCCAGCCAGACACACCGCTCAAAACCTTGAAAGTACAGCTCGCAGCTCCCCGGATCAGCGAAGCCCCCCGAGAAACTTGGTCAGATTTGGAGCCAATCACAAAGCTAAAGTGCGGCATCACCAAGGGGCCAAAGCTGGATTATTTACAGCGCGTTTTTTACATTACGCCGCCGCCATTGCCTCCAATTCCAGAATCATCAATTTTGAAATCCTTGAAGGTCAAAGAACTCAAGGATCTGGCGCGGTTGCATGGTCTGGCGAGCAAACCGAACCCCAAGAAAAACGACTTGGTTGCTTTGTTAGATCAGGCACGCTCAAGCTAACGAAATCCGTCAAGCGGGTTGACCGAGTGATCATGCAGCCCCCCATGATTCCCGATACGGTGATTGAGTTTTCAATCATCGATCGGGAAATTTATTGCATTAAACCGAAATTCTAAAAGCACCTTTCCGATTCCGAAAGCTCATCCAATTTCAATCCTAATCATGCCATTCACACAGTACAAAACCATCGCGGATGTTTTGGCAGAGTTCCCGATGACTTATCAGGAAACATCTTTCCTTGAACATCATGCCCTCGCGATCGATCCCAGCTTTGTGAATCGCTTGCAACTGGTTTTGACCGAAGGCATGGTTTTCAATTCGGAATATGCAATTTGCGAAAATATTATTTCGCCGATTTTGACGGAAGTGTGGCGATCGTATGTGGGAGAGTTGCTGATTTGGAGTCATCAACCGTTGCGTTATAGCGATGAATTGTCGGGCACGCCGGATTATGTGGTGGCACGGCGATCGCCCCGAGGAAAGGTGTTGTTTGAGCAGCCCTATTTGATTCTGATTGAAGCCAAGCGAGATGATTTTGAAGCGGGCTGGGGTCAATGTTTGGCGGGATTGTGGGCGGCGCAACGGTTGAACCAAGAGGGCGATCGCCCGTTGTTTGGCATTGTCTCCAATGGGAAGTTATGGGAATTTGGGCGGCTGTGGGGCGAAACCTTCACAAAACACCCGACGGGCTACACACTCGATCGATTGCCTGAACTGATGGGGGCGATCGACTGGATTTTCGCCATGAGTACCAGGTTGCCCATCATGTCATCGGGGCCAGCCAATTGATCTGCCGCGCAATCATTTTCATCACTGACATTCATCACCAGAATTTTGAATTCACTGCCAAAATTATTTCTACGGAACCGCAACAGGATTAGCCAACTCTGATCGCGTTGCGAGTTGCTGTTGATGGAACTGTTCGAGCCAATGTTTGACCCGGTAGGTGGCCAAACAATCGTCCTCGTTGTAGGTGACGATCGCCTCTAAATAGGAGCGATCGCCCGTTTTCAACCAGCGATCGTACCAATACACCGCCTGGGAACCATTGGCCGTGCTGTCTCGCCACCCAAAACCCAAATACCCAGCAATTTGCTTCAGGGCATAGCCTTCCACCGGCAACACCACCGTTTGCGTCACCCAAGCATGGACATCCACAAACCGATCGAGCAGACGCTCTAGCCGCTGACTGGCGCAACCATAGAGCTTGGCCAGGCGCTTGCTGGCATCCCGCTCATACTCACAAAAGTGGAAAATCGGCGCGGTGGGGTAGCGATCGACCAGCGCCAAAAAGTCATCCCAAACCCGTTGCTCATCCTCAGGGGTTTCCGCCAGGAAGCGGTGAAACGTCGGTTCCGGCTGCGATCGATCCACCACCAACACGCCCAGCAGGTAATCCAGCGAAAGATCCGGCTCCGCTTCAATGTCGAAATAGAGTTCCACCGGAGCGGCCGGCAGGCGATCGGGCGACCAGGCCTCGCGGCTGGCCAGGGCGATCGGCTGTTGGGTCAAAGTGGCGCGGGTTTGCACCAACACCGCCTCCGCCGCGCCGTCAAATTCGGGAAATTCCTGGAGCCGATCGAGCGGTGTGGCCGCCAACTGTTCGATCGTCTCGATTTTCAGCCGCTCCAACACCCGGTAGCGGGCAGGAGTCACACCCGGGATCAGCGACAGGTGCTTGGCTTGCCGCGCTCGATCGGTGCAGTCGCCCACCCAATGGCAGAGGGAACAGCGGTTGCGAGAAATGAACAGATCCGGCTCCCGATCGTCCTCCATCAGCGTGTCGATTAGGTTCGCCAGCAAGTCTTGCACCTGCTTCAGCCGTGTCCGCAAGTCCACCCAATGGGGCGATCGACCGCGCAACACCACCCCCGCCTTAGCCGGAGCCGCTCCCTGGATCATTGTCAACAAGTCCGCATGGAGCGCCGCCACGAGCTGATATTCCAGCTTCGGCTTCTTGCCCAACCGGATATCCACCGGCTCATAAATCCAATCGCCAAAGGCCGACTGACCCGGCCGTTTCACCAACAAATCGGGATGGCCCACCAGCTCCACGCCGGGGATTTCCTCCACCCGCAACAGCCCCCCGACGATCAACCCCGCCCCCGC
>NZ_LIRO01000076.1:0-7903 GCF_002742025.1 Limnothrix sp. PR1529 | reverse complement strand
CCCTGCAATCGATCGCCGTGCCGCCCTTGGTGTTGCCAGCGGAGGTGTTGCCGCCCCCGCCGCCGCCCAAAATTCAAGAGCCAGATCCAGAGCTAATCGAAGCAGTGGCCGACGCGGAACGGGCCCGGCAATCGGTGCGCCTGTTCGATCGCCTAACCATCGGCGCGGCGGCCCTGTCCCTGTTGGCCACCGTGGGCCTCTGGTTCGCCAATCGCAACGAACCGGCAGCGGTGATGGCCGACGGCTCCCCTGCGGCTCCCGTTGCTTCCGTGGCCAACGACGGCAGCAGCGCCCCCGACGATACGGAATTTGCTGCCTATATTTCCCGTTCCTTGGATGCGATCGAGCGGCGCACCAATGGCGGCGGCCCTGCTGCCCAGTTGCCCCAGCCTCCCGCGATCGCGCCAGTGCCCTCGCAATTGCCCAACGTTGTCACCCTCAATCCCCCGAACCCCAGCCCTGCGCCACCGGCCTCCAGCGCTGCCGTCACGCCTGCGGCCCCGGTTGGGTTTCCCCTGTCCAGCAACTTGGTGGACGCGATCGAGCGCTTAACCCGTTTGCTGGAACGGAATCCTAACTTGTCCGCCAACTTACCCCAGCCCAACGGAGCTGCCACCCGCCCCAGCCCCGCGCCGGCCGCTTCCCCTCAACCAACCGCCAGCCCAGCCGCGTCACCGGGGCCCGTTGCGGTCGCTCCCAGCATGACCTACGTTCTGGTGGGGGTTTTGGAATTGGGCGATCGCTCCTCAGCCTTGGTTTCTGTGAACGGCGTGACCAGACGGGTCAGCATGGGCGAGGCGATCGGGGCCAGTGGTTGGACTTTGGTGGAGGTGGCCAACCAAGCCGCGACCCTCCGACGAGATGGCGAAACACGCTCTGTGTTTGTGGGTCAGCAATTTTAGGACACTTTCAAGTCCTGATGACAACGCAAAATTCTGGCAGCAAGGGGTTTAAACCCCTTGTTTGTAGTGATTTAAATCGATCACAGGAACTAATCTTTCAAGGTACTCGGAAAATCAGCAGCGTTATAGCCAGGGATCTCGATCGGGTCGCCCCAGAGCAAGTAATAATCCTCCGCATAAATTGGAAAGCGACAAAGGTCGATCGGGGTTGTTTCCGATGGGTTAACCCCCTGAATTAACCCAGCCGCTTGGAAGGCCGCTGCAATTAATTCAGAGCAGAAAAAACTAGAGTGATCTTCCTGAGCGCAGGTTAATCCCACTTCGTCTAAGATATCCAAGCCCGCCAACGCAGCCTGCACAAAATCGTAGGCACGCTTTTCGCTTTGGCGCATGAAATCCGTGAACTTTTGCAGATCCAATCGAGAGCGATGTTGCTCTCCCAAAGGTAGCCACCAAATTTGGCCATCATAGCCATCCATCAGGGCGCTTAATTTATTGATTTGTACGCCACTTTTGGCAATTCCCGTGTCTTGGTCAAAGCAAAGGGGATGGGATTCAATAATATAAATTTCCGGTTGATCCGTGGTCAACATATCAATTTCCAGCAGGGAAGAAGCTAGCTCCAAACTGATATGTTCCTGATCCTCCGTTGCGCTTGCACTAGGATTTTGGTCACCTTTGGCATCTGAATCAACCTCGCCATCTGGCTGACCATCAACGTTGATCCTGCTGGGCCCATTGATCATGAATTCTGGCTGAAATACAGCGCCCACATGGGAAACCGTGGATTGGGTTGAAAGGCGCACCGTTCCCGACAGGATATCCGCCCCCGCAAAGGCAATCACATCTCCCGATCGCATCCGATGACAAACTTCGTGATATTGCACAATATTCATGACGTTTCGGGCTGTGGCTGGGTGTGTGTCAGTTATAAACGCTGATTGATCAAGAAAATTATTGCTCAGGGGCAATCATCTTCAATGCCTGTTGCAAAATTTCGGGGCGATCGACCATTGCGGCCAATTCTTCGGCCTCATGTCGTCCTTCAAAGGCCTCGATCGCTGCTGCTTTCAGGGCTAGTCCATAAACCTTTTCGAGGATTGCTGTCAGTTCATCCCGCTTGATGTAGTAGCTACCGGCCGATCGCTGGTTCGTGTTTAAGATTTCGTCTACAGAATTTTGAATCGAGAGTTCCCAAGAACGGGTCGATCGCTTTTCGGCCGCTTGTTTAATTAAATGAATCAATAAAATTTTGCTGTAACTCCGAATTCTGTTGCGAATGGCAGTTAGTCCCATTTCTTCCATCTCTTCCACAATCGCCAGCGCCCGATTCACATCGCCAGCTAGCAATAACTCATGCAACGTCAAGATTTCTTCCATAATACTTAGGCTCCTGCTTGAGCTTGCGAGTCAATCATAGTTAACGCCTGTTTCAAGATGGCAGCGCGATCGACCATGGCCGCTAACTCTTCAGCCTCATAGCGCCCCTCAAAAGCTTCTAGCGCAGCTCGATCGATCGCGCTAGCATAGGCTTCATCGAGAATTTCTTGTAATTCATCAACCGATAAATAATAGCCACCAGATTTTCGGCGTTTGTTTTTTCGCTGAATTTGGTGAACCGCATTCCGTATCGAAACCTCCCAAGAACGAGTCGATCGTTGTTCTGCTTTTTGCTTAATGAGATGAATCAGAAGGACGATCGCATAGCTATAGATCTGATCGACAATCGCGCTACGCCCCATCTCTTCAAGTTCCTCAACAATGGCCAATGCACCAGCTACATCGCCAGCCAGCAATAGCTCATGTAATGTCAAAATTTCTTCCATAACGCTGAAGGGCTTGCTTGAGCTTACGAACAAATTAATTTCTTGAAAATTTCTAAGTATGGCTGTCACTGAGAATTTTGTCGATAATAGCCTTCATTCCAGTTGGCTTATAACTTTGACTAGCCATTTTACTAATAATTAAATTTCTAAACGCATCAAAATTCATCTTTTGTGGAAATGGAAGCTGGCCTGTAAAATGCCTGAGTATTTCCTTTCCTTTAAATTTTTGTCGCCACGTACCATCAATAAGAGAGTTTTGTAGTTCGCTTCGAATATCATTGTATAAATCTTCAATTTTGTCCTTTGAAAAGTCTTCAAGAGCAAGTTTTTCAATTTTTTCACAAGATCTTAGAATTGACTCATGAAATCCTTCAATAATATCACTACTTTTCTTTTGGAATTTAATGCAGCTTATAAGCCGATCATGAATCTTTTTGTGTAATTGGTCATGTACCAATTTATCTAAAATCTGATTTGCGCTGGCAACTAGTCGATTTTCAATATCTTCTTCTGACCAAGAAGAATTGAGACTTGTATCATTAAGAACTTCAAGAATAAAGCGAGAATCTAAAAGATAATTCTCAATAGAATAGACATCCCAAGAATATTGATTTGATGTCAGCTTTGGCCCCTCATAATCTTGATCAACAATTGAATAAAAGCGAGACGCGATGCCCGCATCTTTTGCTGCTTTATCCAACATTACTTGAAGCGTTGTTACATTGTATTTATCCGATCCTGATATTAATGAGACTTGTTCCGATATTTCTGGGAACAGTTTACTGACCATCTGAACATCAACAATGGCATTGCCACCACCCTCTAGAATAATAATTTTTGATTTAGGGTTATATGCAGCTAAATTACCGACTAAATCAAAAACAACTCGCTCAAGCTCTGTTGAAGCTTTAACAAGAATAGCTTGGTTTCTAAAATTGCCCAAATCTGATGCTGGGCTAATGTGATAAATAGAGAAATCCGAGTCATCAATCGTACTTCTCAACAGAGAGTCTGAATGAGTGGTTAGCCAAATTTGGTTATTTAATGGCGAGCCAATATTTTTCTGATAAAAACTGGGTAAATCTTTCAGAAGCCTTGGATTTAAATGAAGTTCAGGCTCGTCAAAAAGAATAATAGAGTTTTGTGGGGCATTATTTCTTAACCGGAGATAGCCGAATAAAATTTCTTTCTCTCCAGCACTGAGTTCATCAATTTCATGTTGAGCACCACTACTCAATTCTACAAAAAAATTAATATCTCCATCTTTAGAAGCCTTCAGTCCAATAAATTTTTTGCCTGGAAAAAATGTGGCAAATAAATCATTGAGCGAATCTTTTAAAGATGTTTTGCTCAGAGAAGTAGGTAGATCCTGAATTTTTGAAATATTTTGATCGATAATCAAGCTTGATATAATATATTCTTGCAGAATTTCAGCTTTTATATTTCGATACTTATTGTCAGTGTTATAAAGCATATGATGCTTATATTGATCCGAGAAGCTAGGATTTTGTAGATTAATCCCTTGAACAGATTCTCTAATATAACTTCGACTTGCTGGATGATACTCAAGAACACCAACTTCCCCAGGCGCAAATGTTCTAAATATAAAATGCATCAACGATGATTCTGAGGGGCATTCAAATTCGGGTTTTGTGTTAATTTTGAGTGCAACCACTTGCTCTTCTTTTTCTAGCTCTTGTAAAATCTTGTTCTTATAATCTTCAACAAAGGCTTTCTCGTCAGAATATCTCAGACGTGTCATCAATGGATCCATTGTTTCGGTCTGGCTGTAAGCCATTCCAGGATATCTAAGCTTCCAGAAGTTCTCTTTTAGTAAGTCATCAAGATTTTTAGTCAGAAAGATCTTTTCGTTTTCACTGATCACGAAAGAAGCTCTGATTTCTATTTCTTTCAAAGGGTCTCTAAAAAGCTTTTTAATTCCCTTCAACTTGTTTTGTCCATTAATTAGAAATTCTTGTAAAAACGCTTGAAGTTCAAAAGGATAATATTCTCCATAGGAAGATTTTAAAAGCCTAATTGCGTCAAAAACACTAGATTTTCCACACCCATTAGCTCCTGCAAGAATTATAAATTTACTGACATTTTTGATTTCCAAGTATTCTATTGCTCGAAAATTTTTGATGTATATAGATTGAAGATGCATAGCCTGCCCCTAACAAAGCCTGGTTTTGATGAAGAATTTTTTGTGACTCTCTGGTAATTATAGCGGACATCCAATCTAGCTACCGATTGTAGCTAAAGCAGCCTTGACATAAGTCTGTATCAACTTTTAACCAGACGATCGCCCGTAGTCCCGGCTCGTACTACATTCGACTGAGAGCAAACGCTGATCAGTTGAACTGTCATGTCACAACCGACGATCGAATCGATCCTTCAAGAAAATCGCACCTTTGCACCGCCTGCGGATTTGGCGGCCAATGCCGAAATTAAAAGCCTGGACGACTATCAAGCCCTGTACGATCGCGCCGCCGCCGACCCCACCGCTTTTTGGGCAGAACTCGCTGAAAAAGAACTCGACTGGTTCCAAAAATGGGACACCGCTCTTGATTGGCAGCCCCCCGTTGCCAAATGGTTTGGCGGCGGGAAAATCAACATTTCCCATAACTGTCTCGATCGCCACTTAACCACCTGGCGGAAAAACAAAGCCGCTCTGATTTGGGAAGGGGAACCCGGCGACTCGCGCACCCTCACCTATGCCCAACTGCATCGGGAAGTCTGCCAATTTGCCAACGTCCTGAAATCCCTCGGCGCGCAAAAAGGCGACATCATTGGCATCTACATGCCGATGATCCCGGAAGCGGCGATCGCCATGTTGGCCTGTGCCCGAATTGGCGCGGCCCACAGCGTCGTGTTTGGTGGGTTCAGCGCCGAAGCCCTGCGCGATCGCCTCAACGATGCCAAAGCCAAACTGGTGATCACCGCCGATGGGGGCTTCCGCAAAGATACCGCCGTGCCCCTGAAAGTGCAGGTCGATCGCGCCCTTGACAACAACGCCGCCCCCAGCGTCGAAAACGTGCTGGTTGTAAAGCGCACGGGCCAAGAAGTCCACATGGAGCCGGGCCGCGACCATTGGTGGCACGACCTGCAACAAAACGCCAGCGCCGATTGCCCCGCCGAGCCGATGGACAGCGAAGACCTGCTGTTTGTGCTCTACACCTCCGGCAGCACCGGCAAACCCAAGGGAGTCGTCCACACCACGGCGGGCTACAACCTCTACACCCACATGACGTTCAAATGGACGTTCGACATCAAAGAAACGGATGTCTATTGGTGTACCGCCGATGTGGGCTGGATTACGGGCCACAGCTACATCGTCTACGGCCCCCTCTCGAACGGAGCCACAACGCTGATGTATGAAGGCGCGCCCCGATCGTCCAATCCCGGCTGCTTCTGGGACGTGATCGAAAAATACGGCGTGACGATTTTCTACACCGCCCCCACCGCGATCCGCGCCTTCATCAAAATGGGCGAGCACCTGCCCAAGGCCCGCAACCTCAGTTCCCTACGGCTGTTGGGAACCGTCGGCGAACCGATTAACCCAGAAGCTTGGATGTGGTACTACCGGGTGATTGGCGGCGAGCGCTGCCCGATCGTCGATACCTGGTGGCAAACGGAAACCGGCGGATTCATGATCACGCCGCTGCCGGGCGCGATTCCGACCAAGCCCGGTTCCGCCTCCAAGCCCTTCCCTGGCATTTTGGCGGATGTGGTGGATCTCGATGGCAACCCGGTAGGCGACAACGAGGGCGGCTATCTGGTCGTGAAGCATCCCTGGCCGAGCATGATGCGGACGGTGTTTGGCGACGACCAACGATTCCGCAGCACCTACTGGGAGCACATCGCGCCCAAGGATGGCCAGCATTTCTACTTCGCGGGGGATGGCGCGCGCCGCGATGCCGATGGCTACTACTGGATCATGGGCCGTGTCGATGATGTGGTGAACGTGTCGGGCCACCGGCTGGGGACGATGGAGGTGGAGTCGGCGCTGGTGTCGCACCCGGCGGTGGCGGAGGCGGCCGTGGTGGGCAAGCCGGACGACCTGAAGGGCGAAGACATTGTGGCCTTTGTCACCTTGGAAGGGACGGCGGCGGCCAGCGAGGAACTGATCAAGGAACTGAAACAGCACGTGGTGAAGGAAATCGGGGCGATCGCCCGGCCCGGTGAAATTCGCTTTACGGATGCGCTGCCGAAGACGCGATCGGGCAAAATCATGCGCCGCCTGTTGCGATCGCTCGCCTCGGGTCAAGAGGTTTCTGGGGACACTTCCACCCTCGAAGATCGCTCCGTGCTCGACAAACTCCGCGAAGGATCGTAATTGCTAAACTATGGGCAGGATAGATCTTCTCTATCCTGCCCAGACCCCCAACTCAACAGCATTAATCGAATCCTTGACTATGTTAAGTAACCCAATCGCGCTTTCTGCTAACACCATTGCAGTGGGGAAAACAGTACTCCCAATCTATCAGTTTTCACGTACTGAATATGCATTCTCTTTGCGTGCTATTTTGCATTTTTTAAACATTAAGCATCGCAATTTCTCACAGAAACTGGAGCCTTTTATTGGGATTAACACTCAAACTGGTTTACCCGAAAAATTTATCTCTATTGATGAAAACTTTGTCAGTTTTCTGGCTGAGTTATCTCAAAAAAAGCACCATCCTCAAGCTATGGCTATGTTGGGAATTTTTTCGATGCATGGCTTTAAAGACTATTTACGAAACCAATTTTATGCCGTAGATGATAATCAGCATCCAGCAATATCTGACACTGCTTTTCAAGTGCAGCCCCTGTCTAATATTACAGATGCCGACAAGTCCAGCATTGAACTTAAACTAGATGCCGACGAAATAGTTGAGACTGAATTACCTTTCTTAGATCATCTTCAGAGTATCAAACAGCGAAATCAGCGTCTCTTAAATTTACTTGACGAGTGGAGTGCCAATCCTGACTATGAATTGGATTGTACCTGGGATGAAGTCATGGCGAACTTATAATGGCGAACTTATAAAGGATTACACTTGATGAATATCATTTTTCGCATTAACCTATGACTTGTCATATCGTTGATTTGATAGTGTGTCGTCAATCAAACAAATATGAAAATCATTAATAAGCTTGCTCTTGATACGAATATTTGGTAGTGAATCAAATTAA
>NZ_LIRO01000116.1:0-139295 GCF_002742025.1 Limnothrix sp. PR1529 | reverse complement strand
CCACCAACCCCAGCCCCCAGCCCAACACCACCCACCACAGAATCCCTAGCTCCCAGTACTCCAGTGCCCAGCACCACGCCTGTCACTTCGCCGCTGGGCACTTTCCCCTGGACTTACCCAACGATCGAAGACCTAGCAGCGGCAGCCATCACACCCACTAGCAAGTTCCCGATCATTGGAGTAATCGACACGGGATTTGCCCGCAGCAACCCTGATCTGGACTACAGCAAAATTGTCTGGGGCAAGGACTACATCGATAACGATGCCGATCCGTTGCTGAATCCCGGTGAGGGCAACGAACACGGCACTCACATCCTGGGTCTGATCTCCGCGCTCCGCAACAACGGCGTAGGGATTGATGGACTCGCACCCGATGCACCGATTTGGGCAGCGCGGGCCGTGGGGTCGGGTAGTTGGGCCAAGGCCTTGGTGGACTATGTGGACTACATCAAGAGCAAGGGTCAGACCCGTGGCTTGGTGAACCTGAGCTTTGACCTGACCCAAAAGAATGCCGACGGGACGATTTCGACACGCTACGAGTTCACGCCCGAAGAGCGGGTGGCGATCGAAACGGCTCGCCAAGCGGGTGTCGTCCTCGTTGTAGCGGCGGGCAACAGCGGCACGGGGGATATGTCCGTGTTGGCCCAGGCGGCTCAGGAGTTTGACAACATCATCTCGGTGGCAGCGGCGGAACAAATCGATCGCTCGGTGGCGATCGCCGATGGGGCTGCTAAAACCGACTATTCCAGCAGTGGCAAGAAGCTGACGCTTAGTGCGATCGGCGGGAATACCGGCGATCAAGTGCTCTCGCTATCTGCTGCGGGAGCCGGGATCATGGCTGGCTCATCGGTGGCGGCGGCCCAAGTGACGGGTGCGGCGGCGATCGCTTGGGCGGCGAATCCTGATCTGAACTATTTGCAAGTCAAGGATGCACTGACCAAAACGGCAACAGATATTGAGTCGCCTGGCTATGACGAACTCAGCGGCTATGGGATTGTCAACCCAGCAGCAGCGGCAGCATTGGCCAAAATGACTGCCCCAGAAGCCTACAAACCCGAGCCATTGTTCGCACCGGATGACTGGTCGGGAGCTGGTGTGGTAACGCCATCCGAATGGCCCGTTGCTAATGGCTCGATCACAATTAAGTCTGGCCCGTGGAAAGCCGCAATCAGCGACGAGCTAGAGCGGTTCGGCGATCAGTTTGGATGGAGCGGTGGTTATCCAGTTCCCTTAGGAAAGCCAACAAGCTATTCCCCTGTAGACATTGCCTCAGTAACACGAGTCACTGGTAAAGTACGGCGATTTGAGAAGGGGGCTGTTTATTGGTCTCCGAGTTCTCCTAGAACAGCCGTGACCTTATGGGGAGAACTGTTCCGTGAATATCAAGAGATGGGTGAAGCCCAGAGCTTCTTAGGGTTGCCCAAGAAAGCTGAATATGCGTGGAATGGTGGCAAGCGTGCCGATTTTGACGGGGGGTATTTGTACTGGAACGGCTACTTCACACAGGCATTTAAGTTCAATGAAATGCCTGCCCCCTATACGCCACCAGCGACTCCAACGCCTACACCAGTTCCGGCTCCATCGGGGGGAACTACACCTGCTCCCGCACCGGTTCCAACGCCTACACCAGTTCCGACTCCAACCCCTGTGCCAACGCCTGCGCCTGTGCCCACTCCGGCTCCAGTTCCGGCTCCGGCTCCTGTGCCAACCTATT
The DNA here is from genome assembly GCF_002742025.1 of Limnothrix sp. PR1529. Taxonomy (NCBI): domain Bacteria; kingdom Bacillati; phylum Cyanobacteriota; class Cyanophyceae; order Pseudanabaenales; family Pseudanabaenaceae; genus Limnothrix; species Limnothrix sp. PR1529. The sequence goes on along the minus strand of NZ_LIRO01000116.1, from coordinate 137,581 downwards.
TGCCAGGAACGGGTTTGGTTCCAGCCGGTGCAGGGAATTTCCTAGGAACGGTGCGCTCTAGTAGTGGTGTGGTGATGCACTACTACCGCAATGGCTATTTGGTTGAGCAGCCGGGCCCGGGTAATCGGCAATATTGGTATACCAATCCAGCGGGTCAGGGATTTGATCCAACCAAACGGGTCATCAACAAGCCCACGCCATTGATTGATCCGCAAGCGACGACGATCATGACCAATGCGGTCAACTTGTTCGACGATCCCAATCGTGATCAATACAACAAAACTGGCGGCGGATTCTGGGATCGTACAGTCGGTAAAGTTGGTGGCGCATCTGGGCAAGCGGTTTACTACAAGTTCACCCTGGCCGGTTTACGGGATATTAGTTTCAAGTTGGCAGGTATGTCTGAAGATGCCGACTTAAAGCTATGGAATCCTGTGACCAAGGAGTTCTATTCGATGGTGCGCTCCGGCACGAGCGTGGAGGAATTCCGGCGGATTCTACCGGGTGGTGATTATTACTTGGTGGTGGAACCGGGAGCTAGCTCGCGGCTGACCTCGCCGGAAACACTATTCCAAATTGAAACAAATGTGCGTCCGGCTGATAAAGAGATGACCCGGTACAAGGGGTTGAACAGCGGCACAGTTTATCGCCTGGAGAAGGGAGAGTTGCGTCCCTTTGAAAGCCCAGGACGTAACGCCTCGAATTTGGCGCGTGTTGTGCCCGATGAAGACCTGAAGGCATTCCCGATCGGCGATCGCATCACTGCTACAGAAGAGGAAAAGCGGCTGACTGGGTTGGCGCTGACCTCTGGCTATGACAACATCCTGGGTGATCCGACTAGCGATATCAGACCTGCGGGGACTTCACCGCAAGGCACGACGGGTTCTTGGCGGGAATATCAAAACGGCTCGATTCATTACTCGGGGCGTTATGGGGCCGTGCCGTTGTGGTTTGGTTTGAATCAGGTCTATGGCCAGAATAATGGCTCTTCGGGGTGGCTCGGGTTCCCCACTCGCCGGGAATATGACTGGCTATTCGGGCGGCGGACAGACTTTGAAGGGGGCTACCTATTCTTTGATCCGGCTGACAACAGCGTGAAGGCTTATCAACCCCATGAGATTCCGACAAGGAATCAACCGCCCAAGATCGCTGTGCCTTATTTCACGATGCCGCAAGGGGTGAGTTTTACGCTGGGACAGTATCGCCATGAGATCGAAATTTCTGATCCTGATGGTGATGAAATTCAGCTCTACAAGATTCAGTTTGATCCAACGAAGGTCAAGATGGAAGGCCCGAATATGGCCGGTCAACCTGCGGGTACTTTCTTGATTCGGGGTAACCAATTGGATGAAATGCGTATCTACGGTGCGGTTGTTGGTACTTACCCAGTTCAAATCAGTGCGTTTGATGGCAAAGCTTGGAGTGAAACGAATACTTTCAACTTGACCGTTAACCCGGCTCCCACAGAAACAACGGGTGCAGGCAGTGGCGCTCCGACTGGGGGCAGCAGTGGAGCTGGCGGCACTTGGACTGGTGGCGGCAACAATGGCGTTGAAGTGGTCGGCAAAGGTGGTACGCCCCGAACTGGATCAATTGGTACGGGTCTACTAGCACTAGGAACACTAGGAATCGTGGAAACTGCCTACTTGAAAGCCGTTAGTAATAGCGAAGTTCGGAAGGATATCACGGCGATGTCAACAATTGTTTTCCATCACACTGGGGGATCAGATTTAAAACACGCTATATCTGCATTCGTTCGGAATGACACTTCTGCACACTACGTTGTTGATCGGGATGGATATGTCCTAGAAGTTGTTCCTGTAGAAAAAGTCGCTTGGCACGCTACAGGCTACAACCAAAAGACTGTTGGCATCGAGATCGTCAACATTAACGGCAATGTCTATGACTATACGGAAGAACAATATCAAGCTTTAATAAAACTTACCAAGGAACTTGCTCAAAAATATCCGAGTCTCCGATATGTTGCTGGACACCAGCAGCTTGACGAGCAGCTCAATGATCAATACCGATCTGGAAAAGTAGACCCAGGTTCACGTTTTAACTGGGAACGGATCATCACAGATTCAGGATTGCAGGAAAAATACTGCCCGTTATCTCCGCATCCTGATTTTGCTAAGGAAGCAGTTGGCAAAGGAGGAACTGTTTGTTAGCAGCCCGTTAGGCTGGCACGGTTTTCCATATATTGACTCAGTGATCACCCTGTACTGAGTCTTCAGTCAATTTTAGGGTGATCGCTCCTCCGGTTGTTCTAACTAGACTGGACTCAAAGCCACCCGGTTGCCCCTAGCCGTCATGACCGTCACCGTATCCCCTCAACCGGATCACCCTGCGTCTCGGCAGCTAATCTGTGGCAGTATTGCCCACTCAATGGTGAAGCGATCGCCCTTGCTAGACTAGACAACAACCCTGCTGCCGATCGCGCCAGCTTTCCATGACCCTCGCCCTGGCAACCCTCACCCTTGAAGCATTCCTAGCCCAAGCAAACCTAGAGGAATCTCCGGCTTGGGAACTGATTGACGGGCGCAAAATCCAGAAGCCGATGCCCACTCTGTTTCACTCGCGGTTGCAACGGAATTTGGTGAATTGGCTGAATGCTCACAGCGAAGCCTTTGAAGCAATCCAAGAATTACGCTGCATCATTCCGCCCCATTCACCTGTGCCCGATATTGTGGCGATCGCCCACGATCGCCTCCCCGACCAAGACGAGCCGTTGCATGGCGCACCGGACTGGTTAATCGAGATTCGATCGCCCGACCACAGCACCCTGACCCCACAAACCAAAATTTTGCATTGCCTTCAAAATGGCACTCAATCAGCCTGGTTAATCGACCTCAATCGCCAACAAATTTGGGTCTGGGCAGGCGATGACTTACCAAATATCTATACTGGGGGCGATCGACTACCCATGCCAGGCTTTGATCTGAGCCTAACTGCCGCCGATATTTTTGCCCTTGCCCATCAACGCCGATAAGTGGTCATCCCCTTGGGAGAATCACGCGATCGCCCTGCCCGGTTCTCCAGTTATTGACGCAGAATTTCCCGATCGCCCTTGCCAGACTGGGAATCACCAGCCGATCGCCCCCACCAGATCTGAGGCAACCCTATGGCTCTGTTAACGCTGGAAATTTCCCTAGAGATCCTTTTAGAAGCGATCGCCCATTGGGATCGGAGCGATCGCCTGCAACTGTGGCAATTTCTCAGTGACGATCTTTTCAGCGACGTTGAAACAGAAATCGATCAATCGCCCGCCGACGATCTCCGACAATCACTTCAAGAAATGCACTCAGGGCAAACATTCCCCATCGAACAAATGTGGCTGGTCGTCGAAGCCAATTAACCAGCCATGTCAATCGAGGTTACACCCACCTTCACGCGAAAAGTTCGCACTCTGCTTAAGCGTTATCGAAGTCTGCGCCAAGACTTACAGCCGATCCTGGATCAACTAGAACAGGGAAAACGTCCTGGTGATCGCCTCCAAGGCATGTCGCTTAACATCTTCAAAGTACGAATTAAAAACAGTGATATTGACAAGGGGAAAAGCGCTGGATATCGTCTGATTTATTACGCAGAACTGGCAGGACGAATTGTTCTATTAACGATTTATAGCAAAAGTGATCGTACAGATATTAGTTCGCAAGAAATCCTTGAAATTCTTCGTGAATTTGATTCGCCCTAAAATAGCATCATGCACTTCGATGATCAGCAGCCTTAAAGATCATGGCTGTGATCCGAGTTTGATAAGGCGACTATAGCACTATGGTCGTGACCTATCACGGAGCGATCGCCCTTGCTAGACTAGGGACAAAGACGATACAGCTTCAACCACCATGACATTAACCCGGCTCGATCGCGCCACTGCCCAAATCTCGCACCTGGCATGGCGCGATCGGCTGGTGTTGTTGTGGCGTGTCTTCAAAACGCTACTGCCCCTAACCAGGCAACATCACCCATTAACAGAACCACCGTCAGCTCCCCTAGTCACTTCCCCTGCTGCGGCCACACAATTGCTGAATCTGCATCATTTGTGCGAGGAAGAAGCCTATACCCTGGAGATTCCTGAGCGGTGCGATCGTCCCAGTGCATTTGAGTAGTCTTAGACGATGCTCTGTGACACCAACATTATCAGCGAATTTGCACGACCTCAGCCCAACCCAGGTGTTCTTTAGTGGGTTCAATACTATGGTCGTCACTGTTCCCCTCAATCGGATTACTTTGCGGCCCGGCAGCGCGATCGCAATCGCCGATCTCGACTGGGCAGCTTTCCAGCGGATTGCCGCCGAACTGGGGGACGATCGCCACACCCGCTTGACCTACTACCAAGGACAACTTGAAATCGTGTCGCCCCTTGCTCGCCATGAGCGCCCCCACCGGCTGATTGGCTACCTCGTGACGGCCCTGCTCGATGCCCGTGATTTGGACTGGGAAGATTTTGGCTCGACCCGTTTTGAGCGCGAGAACCTGGCCGGATTGGAACCCGACACCTGTTTCTATGTGGCCAATGCCGATCGCGTGCGTGACTGCCAAGGGCGGGTGGATGTAGACCAATACCCACCGCCGGACTTGGCGATTGAGGCCGATGTGACTTCCAAAACCTCCCTCGCGGCCTATGCAGCCCTGGGAGTGCCAGAGGTCTGGATTTATGCCGATGGCTTGCTCAAGATTTTTGTGCTGGAGGCGGGACAGTACCAACCGCGCGATCGCGGTTTGCTGTTTCCCGATTTGGATCTACCGGCAATTGTGGCAGCTCAACTCGCCAAGGCCCAGGCGATCGGCAGCGCCCGCACCATTCGTGAGTTTCGCCAAAGCCTCCAGTAATCCTGCGGTCTTGTCCATTCGATGGGGGCGCGATCGCCCTTGCTAGACTGGGGTTGAGTTCCCTTAGTTTGCAGCGTTGCTCACCCCGATGGTTGCTCTGCCCGATCGCCTCTCCGTTGCTGATTACCTCGCCCTAGAAGCCGTGAGTCCCACCAAGCATGAGTATTGGGATGGCTATCGGGTGGCGATGGCTGGGGCGAGCGATGCCCATGTGGCGATCGTGGGGAATCTGTTTGCGGCACTGTTGGGGCATATTGCGCCACCCTGTCGGCTCTATATGACCGATATGCGCCTGCAAATTGTCCACAAAAATCGCTATTTTTATCCGGATCTGTTGGTGACTTGTGACCCCAGAGATACGGTCATTACGCCTGAAAATAATTACGCTAAACAGTTCCCAACCTTAATTGTTGAAGTGCTGTCAGACACCACGGAACTGCGCGATCGCGGTAGCAAGTTTTTTGACTATCAGCAAATCGAAAGCCTCCAAGAATATGCCCTGATTAACACCAGTTGCCAGCGCGTTGAATGCTTTCGCCGCAGCACGGGGGATGATTGGGTGCTGACCACCTACAGTCCCGATCGCGCCGATCAGTTTCAGTTGAAATCCGTTGATTTCACAGGAACCTTGACACAGCTTTATCGCAATGCGATCGCCCTGCCTAGTCATCCTCCATTGGACACCAGCCCACCCGATCGCCCTTAGTCGCCATCACCGTCACTATCTCCTGTGGCGGTTTTGTCCACTCAATGGGGGAGCGATCGCCCTTGCTCGGTCTGCTGGCCCCCGCTTTTGCAACGATTAAAGGCTTTTATTAAAGATTAAATGAAGGATTGTCTGAAAAAAGGTTTTTAGTTGATTGAATTAAAGATTTTGTGAAAAATAGACTCGAAAACGCCTGATTTGGCGGCTGTTTTTCAGGTTTCAATTGATACATCAAAGCTTATTTATCTCCGGATCTATCGATATAATCAATGCAGGGTGACAGTCATTGAATTGTCTTCATCTTGATATTCCCCCCATAGATCTATGAAGCTTCTTAAAACGGCTCTGAGCTTGACTGCGATTGTCGCTTCTTCAGTGGCCACTTGCTTGGCAGTTTCTGCACCAGCCCAAGCCTATCGAATGTTTTTAGGCGAAGATTTAAATTCAAATCCTTGGGCTCCGGCTGCCAACCTCACCAACTCTCAGGCAGCGGAAGCCGCTTTTTTGTCAAATTTGACCGGTGTGGGTACTGAGACCTTTGAAAGTCAAATCACCGGTACTAACAATCTTCTGAATGTGTCATTTCCCGGAGCTGGAACCGCAACACTCTCGGGAAATGGTCGAATTTCAAGCGTGCCCGTGGGCTGGACAAATGGCGTGGGTCGCTATGCCGTTTCCGGGACTCAATTTTGGGAAGTGGACGCTGGGGGGCGCTTCACAATCAATTTCAGTCAGCAGGTAGGAGCTTTTGGGTTTTATGGGGTTGATATTGGTGATTTTGGTGGCCAATTAACCCTGACTTTGGCGGGCGCGTCCACCACAAAACAGGTGACGGTTAATAACACGATCGGCTCGTCAGGCAGTACGGATGGTTCTGTGCTGTTTTTTGGCATTATTGCGGAAACCATGGAGGAGGCTTTCAGTAGCGTTTCCTTTAGCATGTCAACGGGTCAAGGCGATGTTTTTGCCTTTGACAACATGACGGTGGGCGGTCTGTCTCAGGTCAAGACTCCGGAGCCATCCCCTCAGCCCAGTCCTGAGCCAACTCCTGAGCCGACTCCGGAACCCAGTCCCGAACCCACTGTGACTCCGGAACCCGGCCCTAGCCCAACCCCCAGCCCCTCCGCAACGCCTACGCCACAACCCACACAGCCTACGGATCCGGTGTCAGTGCCAGAGCCGGGATCGATCGGGGCGTTGTTGGTGGTGGGGGCGATGGGAGTCCTGGGGCTGCGTCGTCGCCGCGCTGACTAGGCTGATTAATAGGCGAACCGAAGCTGTGCCACGGGATCACCAATCGGGGAGATCGCAGGAAATCTAAAGAAGCACCTGCAAGAGGAAATCTAAAGAAGCACCTGCAAGAGATCGAGAGGAATCGGAGACAATGCCAAGCTGGAAAGATTCCCAGCTCGGGTTTCTGCCGCTTGGTTCTCTCTTCCTTACAGTGGGTTAAAACCATGACCGATCGACCTGCGCTGCTGATTCGGAACGCTCGTATCCTGTTGCCTGACGGAGACTTCCTGCAAGGTGATGTGTGGATCGAAGGCGATCAGATTCGGCAGGTGGCTCCTGAAATCTCCCCCGACACAATTGGGCCGATCGCCCGTGAAATTGACGCAACGGGTTTGACTCTGTTGCCAGGCGCGATCGACCCCCAAGTTCATTTCCGCGAACCGGGCTTAGAGCATAAAGAGGATCTCCGAACCGCCAGCCATGCCTGCGCCAAGGGCGGTGTCACCTCCTTTTTGGAGATGCCTAACACCAAGCCCCTAACCACCACTCAAGCCACGCTGCAAGACAAGCTCGATCGCGCGGCGAGTAAGTGCGTGGTCAACTATGGCTTTTTCATTGGAGCGACTGCCGATCAGTTGCCGGATTTGATCACGGCGAACCCCGTTTGCGGCATCAAGATCTTTATGGGGTCTATGCATGGCCCCTTGTTGGTGGATGAGGAGCCAATCCTCGATCAAATTTTTGCGATGGGGCAACAGCCGGGACAAACGGGCTATGGGCGCTTAATTGCTGTCCATGCCGAAAACCAAGATCGGATTCGTCAGCGCCGAGAGCAATTTGCGGGCATTACCGATCCGGCCATCCATTCTCAAATTCAAGACAACCAAGCCGCGCTGGAGGCCACACAACTGGCCCTCAAGTTGGCGCGGAAGCATCGTCGGCGGCTGCACATCTTGCACATGTCTACGGGTGATGAGGCGAACCTGATGCGTCAGGACAAGCCCGAATGGGTGACCTGTGAAGTTACCCCCCAACATTTGCTGCTGGATGTGAGTGCTTACGAAACGATCGGCACTTTTGCGCAAATGAATCCCCCCCTGCGATCGCCCGAAGATTGCGCAATTTTGTGGCAAGCCCTGCTGGATGGAGTCATTGACTTCATTGCCACTGACCACGCCCCCCACACCCTGGAAGAAAAGGCGCAACCCTATCCCAACAGTCCCAGCGGAATGCCGGGGGTGCAAACCTCCTTGCCCCTGATGCTGACCCAAGCGGCGGCGGGGCGCTGCACGGTGGCTCAAGTGGCCCGGTGGATGTCAACCAATGTGGCGAAGGGGTTTGGCATTCCCAACAAGGGGGCGATCGCTCCCGGATTAGATGCGGACTTGGTGTTGGTGGATCTCGATAACTACCGTCCGGTGCTGCGGGAGGAAATGCTGTCCAAATGTGGTTGGAGTCCCTTTGAGGGTTGGAATCTCACGGGTTGGCCGGTTTACACGATCGTGGGCGGTCAGGTGGCCTATGAAAACGGCCAGGTTAATGAATCGGTGCGTGGTCGGGCCTTGAGGTTTGAACCGACGGTGTAGGGCTGATCGTTAACTCACCTAAAACCCTCACGTCACTGCTGGCAGATCGTGACAAATCGTGGCAGATCGCGACAGATTGTGAACGATAAGGGGCTTCGGCCCCTTGTTCCGGCAATTGGGTCATGGACAATCAACCCTAGAAGCACCTAGGGCGTGGGGCGGCCCAGAAACCATTCCAACCGCAGGGCCGTTTGGTCATCGTCGGGGGCAAATTGGCTCAGGGGTTCTTGGCGGCCTAGATTCGATCGCAACTGGGTGGCCGCCCAACTGCTGGGCCGCGTGCGATCGCCCTGGCGACCAAATAGCCATAGGTTCGATCGCCCGCTGTCTTCGGTGCTGATTCCTTGGGCATAGCGAGCCTGCTGCTCGGTTTTGGCCCCAGCACTCAGCAACAACACGGATTCCCCTTCGGGCCCGTAGTAGACTTCCAAGCCGTCCCCTGGATCCACGATTGGCGGGATTTCTTCGGGGCCCCCTAGCCCATATTCCACCCATTGCTGGCAAGTGGCTAGCTCACTGTAGGGCAACTCAAGCTGCGCCAACATGGGCAAAATGGGCAAAATGGCCGCGCGATCGCACTCCAAACCGCCCGCCGCCGTCAGATCTTGGGCCTTGCCCTCGGGGAGCAGTGGCGTTTGGCTGGCCACACGCTGGGCCAGTACCAGCACCAACAACCCCGTCAACAAAGCAATGGCGCTTGATCGCGGCCAGGTTTTTCTCAGCCAGGTTCCTTCACCCCCAACTTGCCCGGTGTTGATTGGCGGCTGGTGTTGCGTGAGGTGTTGCATGATCCGATCCATCATCCCTGCCCTCCTACGAACCTGAATGGCTCTCGGATGCGGGTTCGATCGCCCGGTCTATGGCCAGAAAGCGGGAACCCGCAAGCGCATTGGTCTCCATGAATGGGGAGGGGCCGGTTGGAGGTGTGTGAAGCGATCAACCCGAAACCAACCCCATTCCTTTTGATCCTAAAGATCACGAGGCGCGGTGGTTTCGAGTGTGACGCGATCGATATTGAACGTTATGCAACGCCATCAGTTGCAACGCCATGTAACACTTCCCACTCTGAATTGGTCACAGAATTTCAGGGCTATTTTGACTGGTTCTGAAGCCTGTTTTTAAAGCCCTCTCCCCTGCTTTTCATGCTCTCCAAACCAACCATTTACTAGGGAACCTGAACCACCGTTTGGGCTTCAACCCGTTGACCATTGGCATACAAATCCTTGTGGTCATTTGTATTCAAGGTCACCTGGATTTGGTTACTGCCACTCGGCAGAGATTCCAAGTAATACCAGTTGCTGTAGAGCCGGGTGAGTTTGCGTCCGTTGAGGTATAGGTGCGCGTGACCTTGGTTCCAAGCACCGGGTTGGTTAATTTGCTCCGGGGCAAATCGGAAATTTTGAACCGTGAGTTGCAGGTTCCAACCCTGTTTGGGATCCGGCAACACGGAAAGACTGACGGTGGGAATTGGCTGACCAGCAGGAACATCAAAGCGACCGTGCTGATGCTCGCCGCCGCGACCGCTGCCATTGTGGGGGCTGTGCGGGCTGGCTGAAGGGCTGGCCGGGGGGCTGGATTGGTGATGGTGATGATTGCCACCGGCCCGGGCGGGCTGGTAAATCGATTGGGCGATCGGGCTGAGGAGCGTCACCGCCAGAGTTAAGCCAACTGATCGCAAGGCAACAGGAGAAAGAAATAACTTCAGTGGCATAGCAGGCGAAGGGTAGTTTGGGGATTCAGAGGAAATCGTGAACCGGTGACCAACCTTCTCAAAGGGGACGGCGGGGTAAGGCGCGCACAACTGGACAACTCAGCAAACAACCCAACTAACGACCCACCCAACAGCTCAACGCATTCATTCAGCGCAATGATTCAACGCGTGAACAAACTAAGCAACGGGCGGTCTAACTAGCAGCTTTAGCCGATCGCTACGGAGCTGCTCTGCTGGAGTTGGCGCAGGGCCGTTAGGGCCGTTTGCAAAGCCCCCCAATCGCCGCAGTCATAGAAACAACGGACAGCACATTCCAAGTCATGAATCGCCGCTTGATGGCAATGCATTTGTTGGTGAAGCTGACTGCGGGCCATGTAGGACAGGCCGTTCATGGGAGCCAGGGCGATCGCCCGGTCAAAACTGTTGATCGCTTCCGTGGAACGCCCCAGGGCTTGTAGCACCAAACCGCGCAGATGAAAGCCATTGGCCTGTTGGGGGCCGTAGCGCAAACTGCGATCGAGATCAGCTAGGGCTTGGGGCCGATCGCCCTGATCCAGCCAGGTCATCGCCCGGTCGTAATAGACCTGAGCGAGGCGATCGAGTGATTCGTGGCCGAATTGCAGAATGGCTCGGTTGAAATCTTCAATCGCTTCGCGCCCCTGCTGTTGTTCAGCCATCACCAGCCCGTGGTTATACCAAGCGCGTCCATCCAAGGGATGTTGATGCAGCACCGTTTCAAAATCCTGGGTGGCGGCGGCCCGGTTTTGCTGCCCGCGATAGGCCAAACCACGGTTCAGGTATGCATCCCAAAGCTGGGGATTGAGTTCCAGCGCCGTCGTGCAGTCCCCGATCGCAGCCGCCCAGTCAGCGATCGCCAGCCAGGTCAGACAGCGGTTGTGGTGGGCCCGGGCTTGCCGGTAGGCATCCGGGGTCTGATCGGCAGCGATCGCGAAGGCCGCTAGCGCATCTGCGTAATCACCACGGCCAAAAGCTGATGCACCCAGCGCCATCGGGTCTTGCGGACTAGAAACCGGGACGCTAGCCGGAGTCAGTCGGGATGACCAATAGGTAGTAGCTGCGAGGCCCCAAACAACCACGCTCAGCAGCAGCGCGATCGCCCAGCGCCCGGTTCGATCGGGTTCAGACATAGGGTCAGAAGCCTGTTGAATGACCGAAAGGCAATTCAACACTCGGGTTCAATTGGGTGGGTTAGCCAGAGGGAACAGCGCCAGGGCTACCCAGCGCTCAAAACCGGTCAAGGCATCTGTGGAGGAATGTTGCCTTGACCGGCTTCCATGACTTACCAACCGGCTTCCGACTTGGACAGCACGAAGGATGCCACATCTTGAATACCGTCTGCCGTCAGCTTGCCCTTGAAGGCCGGCATCGCACCTTTACCGTTGGTGACCTGCTTCACGATCGCCTCGATCGAGTTCATGCCGTATTTTTCCAAGGCATCCTTCTTCAGGGTCTTGTCTGCCATCACCACGTTACGGCCACCCGCATGACAAGCGGCGCAGTTGGCGCTAAAAATTTTGGCTCCATTGGCCACATCAGCCGCATGGGCAGCACCAGCAAAGCTCAACCAAGCAGCAACCAGAGCGATCGCCCAAGATACAAACCGTTTCATTGTCCTTGATCCTGTCAGTCAGTACTGAAGCCGTGAAATGCTTCAGACCCATTTAGTCCAGATCTGTCCAAGACTGTCAAGCCCAGTATCAGTCAAGGTTTGGCAATGGTTTGCAATAATTTTTTAAAATGGTCGATCGAGCAATGGTCAAGCGGCGTAGAGGGTTTTAATCCACTCCCATTCCTGCTCAAGACCCTTGCGAATCGTGACTTGAGGGTCATAGCCCAAAAGATTGCGAGCCTTGGTCACGTCGGCGGAGGTGTGGCGAGCATCCCCGATCGCCCGATCCTGATAATCACGCGCGATCGGGTGACCCACAATTGCCTCCATTTGCTCCAGCACCTCCGTCAACACCACGCGACTGCCGCCACCGATGTTGAAAATTTCCCCGATCGCCGCTGGAACCACCGCCGCCGCCAAATTCGCCGCCACCGCATCGCTGACATAGGTAAAGTCGCGGGTCTGTTGCCCATCGCCATAAATGGGAATGGACTGATGGGCGATCGCCGCCTTAAAGAACTTGTGAAACGCCATATCCGGCCGCTGTCGGGGCCCGTAAACCGTGAAGTAGCGCAGGGCCACAAACGGCACGCCAAAATTGTTGCAATAGAGCCGCCCGAGCTGTTCGGCCGCTAATTTCGTGATCCCGTAGGGCGACACGGGCTTGGGACAGACCAACTCACTGGTGGGAAAGGTTTCCGCATCGCCATAAATGGACGACGTGGACGCATAGACCAACCGTTGCAAATTCGGGGCCTGCTTCGCGGCTTCCAAAAGGCGCTGGGTCGCCGTGATGTTGCGATCGGTGTAGTCCTGGAACCCAGTCCCCCAACTGGCCCGCACCCCCGCCTGGGCCGCCTGGTGATAGACCACATCCGCTTCCGCCAGCAGAGGGGCCCAGTCAATGGCTCGCAAATCCACCTCCAGCAGTTGGAATTGACCATGATCCAACAGGGGCGCAACGTTTTGCCGCTTGAGGGCCGGGTCGTAATAGTCATTAAAGTGATCAATGCCAATGACCCGATCGCCTCGCAGTAACAGCGTTTCCGCCAGGTGGGAGCCAATGAAGCCGGCCGCGCCGGTCACGATGCTGGTAGTCATGGGGAGTTCAGAAATCGCCGTTTTGCAATAGTTGAGGGGAAATTGGCGCGATCGCCCGATCGCTGGTCTAGGTTTAGCCCAAGTTTTGGCCCAGCGCCTAGCCCAGTCTAGGAAGTTTTGCACCCAAACGTGGAAACAACCAACCCGGAAATGGTCGTTGATGATTGGCGATCAACCGCGATTGAGTCGAAATTGGACAAGATCCAGCCTCCCAGCGGGGATCGGTGGTGAGAGGAGCGGACGTGCGATATTCTGAGATACTGGCTCCTGGCCGAGTTCTGTTCACAACTGCGGGTTAAAGATTCTGTGAAGGTTTTAGTGGTTGGCAATGGTGGCCGTGAACACACGATCGCCCACATGTTGTTGAAGTCGGAACAGGTGGAGCGGGTCTTTTGTATTCCCGGAAATGGGGGAACGGCCCTGAATCCCCGTTGCCAAAACTTTGCCTTCGCTGCAACTGATTTTGAAGCGATCGCCCGCGTTGCCCAAACCCAAGGGGTCTCCCTGGTGGTGGTGGGCCCCGAAGCGCCCCTAGCTGTCGGGATTGTGGACTTTTTGCGCGGGCGACAAATTCCCGTGTTTGGCCCCACCCAAGCGGGGGCCCAAATCGAAGCAAGCAAATCTTGGGCCAAGACGCTCATGGCCGAAGCGGGTGTGCCCACGGCCCAATCCGCCACCTTTACGGAGCTGGCCCCCGCCCGCGACTATTTGCAGCAGACCGGGGCCCCGATCGTGGTGAAGGCCGATGGTCTGGCGGCGGGCAAGGGCGTAACCGTGGCCATGACCCTGGATGAGGCACTCAAGGCGGTGGAGTCTATTTTTGGCGGCCAATTCGGCTCCGCTGGCTCCAGCGTGGTAATCGAAGAATTTATGGAAGGGCGGGAAGTATCTGTCTTGGCCCTGACCGATGGCAAAGCCGTGCGCCCTCTGATTCCAGCCCAAGATCATAAACGGATTGGCGAGGGAGACACCGGCCCCAACACGGGCGGCATGGGAACCTATGCCCCGGCTCCCTTGGTTACGCCGGATCTGATGGCGCGCATTGAAACGGAAGTGTTGCAGCCCACGGTGCGGGCCCTGGCGGCGCGCGGCATTGATTACCGAGGGGTTTTGTACGCGGGGTTGATGATCACGCCTGAGGGGGATCCCAAGGTGGTGGAATTTAACTGCCGTTTTGGCGACCCGGAAACCCAGGTGGTGTTGCCGCTGCTGGAAACGCCGCTCCATGAGCTGATGTTGGCCTGTGTGGAACAGCGGCTGGCCCAGTTTCCCCCGATCGCCTGGAAATCGGGCGTGGCCGGCTGTGTGGTGGTGGCAGCCCAGGGCTATCCGGGCAGTTTTGCCAAAGGCACTCCGATCGCGGGCTTAGCAGAGGCGGAAGCGGTGGGGGCCATGGTGTTTCATGCGGGAACGCGGCTGGTGCGATCGAGCGGCAACACCGATCGACTGGTCAGCGATGGAGGGCGCGTCCTAGGGGTCACGGCGATCGGGGCAGATTTTGACGAAGCCTTCGGAACCGTCTACCGGGCGATCGAGGCCATTGACTACACCGAAAAAACCTATCGTCGCGACATTGGCTATCAAGTGCGCCAACAACCTTGGGAAACCCTGCCCTTGCCCGGTGTGATCGCCGCCAGTGACCCTATGCCCACCGAAGCCCCTTAAGATCGAATCAATCTGCACGCTCCCCGAGACCATGCTTGAGGCGATCGTTACGTTGCGGCAAATCCTGCGTCGCTGGTGGTCAGAATTCACCCTCCAAACCCGATTGATGGCGGTGGCAACCCTGGTGGTGTCGCTGCTGACCAGCGGGCTAACCTTTTGGGCCGTCAACACCATCCAGCAGGATGCCCGGCTCAACGACACTCGTTTTGGGCGAGATTTGGGGCTGCTCTTGGCCGCCAACACTGCACCCCTGGTGGCGGAGCAAGACTTGGGCGGTTTGGCTGGCTTCTCGCGCCGGTTTTATAACAGCACTTCCAGCGTTCGGTACTTGCTCTATGCCGACGTGGACGGGGATATCTTCTACGGCATCCCCTTTTCCGACACGGAGGTGAAGAACTCCCTAACCTTGCGTCGTCGGATTCAGTTGCCGCCGGACTATGCGGCCGATCTCGATCGCCCCTTGGTGCGTCAACACCTCACCCCCAACGGTCAGGTCACGGATGTGTTTGTGCCCCTAACCCACGAGGGTCAATACTTGGGGGTGTTGGCCGTGGGTACCAATCCCAATCCGACGGTGGTGGCCTCGTCGGGATTGACTCGCGACGTGACGATCGCGGTGTTCGTGTCAATTTGGGTGATGGTGATTTTGGGGGCTGTGTTCAACGCCCTCACCATCACCAAGCCGATTAAGGAATTATTGATCGGTGTCAAAAACATCGCCTCTGGGGATTTTAAGCAGCGAATTACCCTGCCGTTTGGCGGTGAACTCGGGGAACTAATTGCCAGTTTTAATGACATGGCGGAGCGCCTAGAGCGCTATGAAGAACAGAATATTGAAGAGCTGACGGCCAGCAAGGCCAAGCTCGAAACCCTAATCGCCACGATCGTCGATGGGGCCCTGCTGCTCGATACGGATCTGCGCGTGGTGTTGGTGAATCCCACGGCCCGCCAGATTTTTGGCTGGGATCGCGAAACGGACGGCCAGCCGATCATTGGCAGAAATGTGCTCTATGAGTTTCCACCCGAGGTGCAGGTGAAGCTCACGCGCCCGCTCTACCAGTTGGCGGAAGGCAAGGCCGACGAGGGCGAAGAATTTCGCATTACCCTGATGGAGCCGGTGAAGCGAACGGTGCGCATTTTGCTGTCGCCAGTGCTATCCCAACGGGCGATCGGGGATGGGCACCTGTGCGACACCTGCGAGCACCATCAGCAGGATCAGTGCAGCGATGCTCAACGGCCCCTGGCCAGGGAATGTAATCTCTATGCCGATCAAGATGGCGAAGCCCCGGGCGATCGCTACCGCGAAAGCATCCGAGGGATCGCCGTCACGGTGCAAGACATTACCCGGGAAGTGGAGCTGAATGAGGCCAAAAGCCAATTCATCAGCAATGTTTCCCACGAGCTACGCACGCCGCTGTTTAACATCAAGTCCTTTATTGAAACGCTCCATGACTATGGCGATGAGCTGTCGCCGGAGCAACAGCGGGAGTTTTTGGACACCGCCAACCGCGAGACCGATCGCCTGACCCGGTTGGTCAATGACGTGTTGGATCTCTCTCGGTTGGAATCCAGCCGTAGCTACACTTTTGACGCGATCGACCTGGTACAGCCGATCGAACAAACCCTGCGCACCTACCAGCTCAATGCTCGCGACAAGGGAATTGAACTGACCCAAGAGCTGGCCCCCAGCCTGCCGCCCGTTTTGGGTAACTATGATCTGTTGCTGCAAGTGTTCGCCAACTTGGTGGGCAATGCCCTGAAATTTACCCCCAAGGGCGGCCAGGTGGCGATCCGAGCCTATATTCCCCAAGACCCCACCGTTCAACCGGCCCTCTGGGATACCTGCCCGGTGAATGCGGCAACCGGCCCAGCCAAATCTCAGCCCGAGGTGGTGAGCGTGGTGCGGGTGGAAGTGGCCGACACCGGCATTGGCATTGGCCCCGAAGATTGTAATGCCATTTTCGATCGGTTCTATCGGGTCGAAAACCGGGTGCATACCCTCGAAGGCACAGGGCTGGGCCTGTCGATCGTCCGTAACATCATTGACAAGCACCAAAGCAGCGTCAAATTGATCAGTGAAGTGGGTGTGGGGACGATTTTTTGGTTTGACTTGTTGATTTATCGGGATGGGTTGACCCTGCCGGAACCGATGCCCGTCGTTTCCAGCACCCTGGGTTAGACCGGGGGCAATCCTGGGGCGAATCGGGCGGCGATCGCGACTGATCCGCATCCCACAAGGGTCGATCGCCCGTGTTAGCCTAACGATGATTGGCGGGGCCACTCAGTCCGAGCGTCAGCCCGAGCTGTTGATGAACCCTGGTAGGCATACGGAGTCGATCGTCCGATGGATGGAAATAACTGGCTGCAACAACTGCTGACCATTGGTCTGGGCACAACGGCCATTGTTGCAGAACGCCTCAAGGAAGCCAGCGATGAATGGGTTCGCAGCGGCCGCTTGGATCCAGAACAGGCCCGCAAGGTGGTGGATGACCTGATGCAGCGTTTGCAGTCCGGCGGCAATCCCTCCCCCAGCGAAAGTTTTGATTCCCTGATTCAGCAGCAGTTTCGGAAGGTGATGAAGGATTTTGGTGTGCCCGATCGCTCAGAGGTGGACGAACTGCGCGGCCGGATCGATCGGCTGGAGCGCCAAGTGCGCGACCTGGAAAATCGACTGTGGCGTTAGGGCGATCGCTCGTTAGGATCAAGAACGACCCACTTTGCTCGCAGATTGATCGAGGAGACTAGACCCTTGCGTGATGTGTTAATCAGCTTTGGGGTGATGTTGGTTTGCCTAGTGGCCGTGTTGATGGTCACCTTCACGGGCAAACCCCCCACCGCCGAAGCGAACCCCCTATCCAGTCAACCGGCGGCCGAAGCCACTGCCAACGGTTCCAAGCTGGCGGCCCGTCTCATTAGCGACGCGGCCGCCCAACTGCGATCGCCTGAGATCGCCACCCTGCCCACCAATACCCAGGAGACAACCCTCGTGGCCGACGCGAGCAACCTGACCACCACCGATTCTGGCCTGCAATACGAAGACCTCACCGTGGGAACCGGCGCAGCCCCCACTCCCGGTCAGAACGTCACGGTTCACTACACCGGCACGCTCACTGACGGCAAAAAATTCGACAGCTCGCGCGATCGGGGTCAGCCCTTCAGCTTCCGCATTGGCGTGGGTCAAGTGATCAAGGGTTGGGACGAAGGTGTCCTGTCCATGCGGGTTGGTGGTCGCCGCAAGCTGGTGATTCCGCCGGACTTGGGCTACGGGGCCCGGGGAGCTGGTGGGGTGATTCCTCCTAACGCCACCCTGGTGTTTGATGTGGAATTGCTGCGCGTGGGGGGTTAGTTCCCGCTCAGCGTCAGCACTGACAGTTTTTGGACTGTGGGAAGCATCCAAGATCTTGGATAGGGGCGATCACTCCGGCGGGGCGATCGCCCCTTGTGCTGGCCACCGATCGTCGGGAATCACGATCACACCCAGGCCGTATCAACCACCACCCTCCAGCAGATCCCCCGGTCTGGATTCGGTATCCTGAATGAGGTTGACCAGTCCCTAGGTCAACCGACAATCAAGCGTCACGCCCATGTCAACGCAACCCCCAAAGTCCAAGCGGTTGAGAAACGGGCAACCATTGCGCCCCTTTTCCCGCAACGCAGCATCCGCCACGGCTCCCCAGGGCAACCAGGGCGGGCGGTGGCATTGGCAGCAGTGGCTCCCTTCCCTGACGGCAACCCTGCGGCAAGCACCCGCTTGGACTTGGCAACGGCGACATTGGTGGGGGTCGGGATTGGTGGTGCTCTTGACCATGGGGGCCATGCGATCGCTCGTCATCGATTCCTATCTGGTGACCCTGCCGACCATGAGGCCCACGCTGCAACCGGGCGATCGCCTGCTCATTGACAAAGCAAGCTACCAGTGGCGCAACCCCGATCGAGGCGAGTTAGTGGCCTTCATGCCGCCCGGCACGCCGAATCAACCTCGGGGAGTGTTGGTCAATCGGGCCGTTGGTTTGCCCGGCGATCGGGTTGAAATCCAAAGCGGTCAACTCTTGGTCAATCAGCGCCCAATCGCCCATGGCCAGTCCCTGGCGATCGAAATTGGTGATCTTGCCCCCGTGCGAGTTCCCGCCGCCACTTACTTTGTCATGAGCGATGGTTCCGCCTTAGGTACTGCCCCAGCCCTGACCTTCACCTACGGTTACGTGCCACGCCAAGCCCTGGTGGGGCGGGTGATGTGGCGGTTTTTTCCTCTCGATCGCTGGGGGGCACCGACCACCCCCACAGCCTCGCCGGATCCAGTCCCTCAATAGTCAACGGCGATCGTTCGCGGTTTTTTCGCGGTTTTGCGGTATATCTTCTCAACAACAGACCAGCCGGAATTTTCACCGCTGTAATAGCCTGTAATAAGAGTTGAGAGTTTCCAGTTTCTGGCTAACGGCGCACGGATTGATTCCAAGTTTTCAAGCAGAATGGTCAATCATGCCGAAACGCCCGCATTCCCCAAGTCCCAGTCTTGGATCCTGAACCCCGATCGCGCTTCTCCTGGTTTGCGTTTCCCGGGCTTGGCCCAAGGTGCTCAGCGCCCAGCGTTTTAAGAAGCGCCCTCGTCTACTGCTTTAGTGCATTTAGGATTTTTCTCGTGACCGATCAACCCGCTTCCTCGCATAAAGAGCCATCCACCAATCCCCCCACCGACAGCGCTTGGGTTGAAGTCCTCAAAACCATTGGTCTCAGCATTATCTTGGCCCTGGGCATTCGTACCTACGTGGCCGAAGCTCGCTGGATTCCCTCTGAATCAATGGTGCCGACGCTGCTGGTGAAGGATCGGTTGATTGTCGAAAAACTGCAATACCGGTTTGGCGGCAGCCCCAAGCGCGGCGATATCATCGTCTTTATGCCGACCGCCGAACTGCGCCGCCACAACCTCAAAGATGCTTTTATTAAGCGCGTGATTGGTCTGCCGGGTGAACTGGTGGAGTTGCGAGATGGCCAGGTTTACATCAACGGCCAGCGCCTGAACGAACCCTATATTGCCCGCGAGTCCGTCTTAACAACCGGTCGCCCCAGTCCTGCGAGTGGCTCAGGGGAGCGCCCAGCCAGCCTTAGCGCGGATGGCAATGCGGTGCAGCGCACGGATACCAATGTTTGCGTAGGGGATCCGCAACCTTTTCTGGCCCGGCCGGTGCGGGTGCCCCCCAACTCCTATCTCGTGCTCGGCGACAATCGCAACCGCAGTTACGACAGCCGTTGCTGGGGAGTCGTTCCGCAAGATTTGATTGTTGGCCATGCAGTTTGGCGGTTTTGGCCCCTCGATCGCATGGGTAATCTCTAGCCAAGCGCCGAGCCTAGAAAAAATAGAGCCTAAAATAGCTCAGAAAATAAAAGCCCAGAAAATAAAAAGGAGCAGTTACTGGTTCAGCAACTGCTCCTTTTTTCTGTTTCTTCTGGTTGAAGAATTTTGAGTTTGCCAATTTTAGTTGGCCAATTAGTTGGCCGACCAAACCAAGGAACCCTAGTCCTTTTTGGTTTCGGTTGCCATCCCATACTTGCGCAGGAATCGCTCCACACGACCTTCAGTGTCAATGATCCGCTGAGTGCCGGTGAAGAACGGGTGATTACCAGCCCAAATGTCCACATGCAATTCCGGTTGGGTCGAACCAACCGTCATCACCAATTCGCCGTTGCAATAGACCTTTGCATCGGGATACCACTCGGGGTGAATGCCTTCTTTTGCCATGATGTGAACCTCAACCAAGGTTTAGGAAATTTAAGGGCGATCGAACTGCATTCAAGTGCATGGATTCGATCGCGGGGATTTGCACAAAAGAGCTGGCGATCGCGACTTCCAAACGGGGTCTTTTGATCACCAGCCCCCAGCCTGCCCATTCGTTGGGGAAAGCCACCGAGGCCTCCCCCTCGAAAGTCGGCGCTTGGAAAATTAGCGCTTCGAGAACTGAGGAGCCTTCCGGGCTTTCTTCAAACCGTACTTGCGACGTTCCTTGGCGCGGGGGTCGCGGGTCAGGTAGCCTTCAACCTTCAGGGGCTTACGGTTTTCAGGATCAAGCTGAATCAAGGCCCGAGCCACACCCAAGCGGATCGAGTCAGCCTGGCCAGTCAGGCCGCCGCCCACCACGCTCACCAGCACATCGTAGTCCCCTTCCAAACCGAGGGTTTCCAGAGGTGCTTTGGCCGCAGCCAGATAAACCGGGTTGTATTGCAGGTAGTTATCGCCAGGACGACCGTTGATGGTCAGTTGGCCAGAGCCAGGCACCAGGCGCACGCGAGCGACCGAGGTTTTACGGCGGCCCGTGCCGCGATACATCACGCGCCCGTTGTTATCCGTTGCTTGCATTAGCCTTCACCTCCAGGAATGGTGTTGATCGTCAGGACTTGGGGTTGTTGTGCCGTGTGGGGATGGTCTGCACCGGCATAAACCTTCAGCTTGCGGAACAGTTGCCGACCGAGGGCATTTTTAGGCAGCATCCCTTTAACGGCATGTTCCACAATCCGCTCGGGCAGACGATTTTGCAGCTTTTCAAAGCTCTCCGTCTTCATCCCACCGGGACGGCCAGAGTGACGACGGTAGACCTTTTGAGTCCGTTTTTTACCGGTCACTTCCACTTTGTCGGCGTTCACGATCACCACAAAGTCACCGGTATCCAGGTGGGGCGTATAGGTGGGCTTGTTTTTGCCCCGCAGGACGGAAGCCACTTCGGTGGCCAGGCGGCCAAGGCGTTGACCAGCGGCATCAACGACGTACCATTGCCGGTCAACGTCGTTTACGGAGGGCAGGGCAGTCTTGGTGGGAATGGACATAGGGGTTGGTTGGGTTGCGAAAGTCGCTGAATCGGGGAAGTTATAACTAGGGCGATCGCGTAGTGCGTTAAGCCTAGAATCTTTATGTAACGGGAGGGCTGAAGGTTGCCGGGCCGTCCTGGGTCAGGTCAAACCAAGGCAGGGTGTTGGTGCAAGCAATCTCTGGCAGGGGCGAGTTGGGGTAGCCAATGCGCAGTAGGCACAATCCCATGGGTGGCGCGGCATATTTCACCAGGTCTCGGCGTTCACTCTGCCAAATTTGGGTGAACTCTTCGACACTGAGGCGATCGCGCCCCACCAACACCAACATCCCCGCCAGCAGCCGCATCATGCCGTACAAAAAGCCACTGGCTTGAACTTCAAGTTCCACAATCGGCCCGCGCCGCCGACACCAGGCTTCTTGAACATCCACCCAAGAATGGGGACGTTTTGATCCGGCACGGTGGAAAGCGGCCAAGTGATGCCGACCCACGAGGGGGGCGATCGCCGCCTGCATCTTTTCCACTTGAATTGGCTCGTAATAGTGCCAACTGAAGGGTTTGAGGTACAGGTTCGGCTGTGGATCGGTGTAGAGAACATAGCGGTAACGCCGCCACGAAGCCGAGAACCGAGCGTGCCAGTTCTCCGGAACCGCACAGGAGGCCAGAATCAGAATATCATCTGGCAACCTTGTGTTGAGGACTTTCGCCCAACGGTGAGGGGGAATCGGGCTGGCCACGTCAAAGTGGGCCACTTGGGCAGAGGCATGAACTCCGGTGTCGGTGCGTCCAGCACCATGGATGACAACGGGATGCCCCAGAATCTCGGCGATCGTGTCTTCGATCGTAGCTTGAACGCTGCGATCGCGGATCTGCCGCTGCCAACCACAGAACCCTGTTCCCAGGTACTGAATCACCAGAGCAACACGTTGCTGATCGGCGGGACAGTCGGCCATGATTGTTGCTCTACACCCCAGCGATTGGTCTTGGCCTAGACCAATTCCAAGATGGCCATTTCGGCATTGTCACCACGCCGGGGCACGGTGCGCAAAATGCGGGTATAGCCGCCATTCCGCTGACCATAGCGCTGGGGAGCCTGCTCGAACAGGGCATGAACCAAGTCGGCATCATACAGATAGCCCAAGGCCCGACGACGGGAAGCCAAGGAACCGTCCTTAGCCAAGGTAATCATGCGATCAACCTCGGCGCGAACAGCCCGGGCCCGGGCTTTGGTGGTGGTGATTTGACCATTGCGGATGGTTTCCGTGGCCAGGGCCCGCAGCAGGGCGCGACGCTGGTCAGCGGGCTTACCAAGTTTAGGAACGCGACGACCGTGACGCATAGCTCCGATCTCTACTCAACTGATTAGTAACTAGGGGGGTCGGATCTAGAACGGGCTAGAGCCGGGGGTGAACGGTGGCAGCTAGGCTTTGGCCACCTTTTCTTGCGGCAGGGTGATGCCCAAACGCCGCTGCAACGCTTCGATCACTTCTTCAGCCGACTTGGCTCCGAAGTTTTTGATCTCCAGCAAATCTTCTTGGGTGAATTCCAGAAGATCGGCAACGGTGTTGATTTGCGCCCGCTTCAGGCAGTTGTAGGCGCGCACCGACAGTTGCAATTCTTCGATCGGGATTTGGCTGCTGGGGTCTTGGGACTCTGGGCGATCGCTCTTGGTGGCTTCGATGGTGAAGTCCTTGAGCGGGTTGAACAGATCCACCAGAAGCGTGGCAGCCTGACTGAGCGCCTGTTGGGGGGTGATGCTGCCGTTCGTCCAAATTTCCAGAACCAGGCGATCCTTCTCCAGGGATTCGCCCACCCGGGCATCCTCAACGGTGTAGTTCACCTTGCGGACGGGCATAAACATCGAGTCGATCTGCAAAAAGTCGATCGCCGATGCATCATCACGACCCCGATCGATCGCCCGATAGCCCACCCCACGTTCCACTCGGAACTCCATTTCCAACGTGGCCCCCTCGGCCAAGGTGGCAATGTACTGGGTTGGGTCAACCACTTCCACTTCTGAAGGCAAATCGAACAGGTCTGCCGTGACCACCCGCGGCCCTTTGGCCAACAGGCGACCAATTTGCGGCTGATCCGTGTGGCTGCGCAGCACCAATTCCTTCATGTTCAGCAGGATGTCCAACACATCCTCCCGCACACCGGGAACCGTCGCGAACTCGTGGTTCACGCCCGCAATCCGGACGGCCGTCACTGCGGAACCCACGAGGTTCGACAGCAGTACCCGACGCAAAGCGTTCCCCACCGTTGTGCCCTGCCCACGTTCGAGGGGGGACAGCACCAAACGGCTGTAGAGATTGCGATTGCTTTCCGTGCTCGATTCAACACACTCGATCTGAAATTGCGACACGCTTTGTGCCTCCCAACCGGCCTAGTCGATCCATATGCGGCAGTGAAGCCGCCCCGTAACAGAAAAAAATTCGCGGTGACCAAGGGTTACCGCTGGCTTGCAGGATGCGATCGCAGCGCCCGTGAGTTAGCGCGGGTCGATCGCGGGGTGATTAGACCCGACGACGCTTCGGCGGCCGACAACCATTGTGCGGAATCGGCGTAACATCACGAATCAGCGTGATTTCCAGACCCGACGCTTGCAGGGCCCGAATCGCCGTTTCCCGACCCGAACCGGGACCGCTCACCATCACTTCCACCTGCCGCATCCCCTGTTCAGAGGCACGACGGGCAGCAGCTTCAGCAGCGGTTTGGGCGGCGAAGGGCGTACCCTTCTTGGCTCCCTTGAAACCGCTGGAACCAGCCGAGGCCCAAGAGATTGCATCACCCTTGAGGTCGGTGATCGTCACGATCGTGTTGTTGAAAGTCGATTGAATGTGGGCGACACCGCTGGGGACGTTGCGCTTTTGCTTACGCGGGCCAGAGCGCTTGTTGGGTTGCTTTGCCATAGCTGTTGAACAGAACTAAAACGTTCGTAGAAAGGGGACAGAACCAGTCGATTACTTGCGAGGAGCCTTCTTCTTCCCGGCCACCGTACGACGACCACCACGGCGAGTCCGGGCATTGGTGCGCGTCCGTTGACCCCGCACCGGCAGACCTGCGCGGTGACGACGACCCCGATAGCAACCGATGTCCATCAGGCGCTTGATGTTCATGGCCTCAAAGCGGCGCAGATCACCTTCCACCTGGTAGTTATCCAGCTCGGCCCGCAGGGCAGAGATGTCTGCATCGCCGAGGTCTTTGACGCGCGTATCTGGATTCACACCCGTTGCGGCCAAAATTTTCTTCGACAGGGTTAGACCAATGCCGTAAATATAGGTCAACCCAATTTCAATGCGCTTCTCGCGCGGTAAATCTACACCGGAAATACGTGCCACGTTGGTTCTCCCTAACGTTTTAATGCTCTGTCTTTAGATGGGTGCCAGGCAAACACAACCACCCTAACGCTGTCTTTTACCCTTGGCGTTGTTTGTGTTTGGGGTTTTGGCAAATGACCATGACGCGACCGCGACGACGAATCACGCGGCACTTTTCGCACATTTTGCGGACGGAGGCTCGGACTTTCATGATGGTTAAAATCTCCAAACTTGGAATTTTAGAGAAAAATGAGTACCGGATCAACCTATCGGGGCAAGTCTTTGGCTAGACCAGCGATCGGGTGGCTATTTTGGGGGTTATTTTTTGCCACCCGTGTTCTTTAAACGGTAGGTGATGCGCCCCTTGGTCAGGTCGTAGGGGGTCAGCTCAACCTTGACGCGATCGCCCGGCAGAATCTTGATGTAGTTACGGCGAATCTTGCCAGAAATATGTGCTAGGACGTTGAAACCGTTATCGAGATCCACCCGGAACATTGCGTTCGGGAGTGATTCGGTTACGGTTCCCTCCATTTCGATCAGATCTTGCTTGGACAAGGATCAGCTCTCCTGTATGAACGTCGAGTTGGTTGACAATCAGTGAACTTGCTGTTAAGCGCTATCTCACTGCCAAACTAGCACAATGGGCGATCGGGTCTGGGTTTCTGGTTTGGTTCCCGGCTTCAGCACGAAGCTTCAGCACCAAACTTCAGCGGAGGTGAACTAAGCCGCTAGGGCGATCGCCTGTTTCAGGTCACGAGTCACATCGCTGAGGGGCTGGTCACCATTGACCTCCGCCAATAGGTTCGCCTGCTGGGCCCTGTAGAACTTCAGCAGCGGTTCCGTCGTTTGGTGAAAAATCGCCAGGCGATGCTCAATGGTCGCCAAATTGTCATCCGAGCGACCTTCCGCTGTGCCTCGGCTCAGGAGACGGGCCTTGAGTACATCATCGGCAACCACCAAATTCAGCACTCGATCGCAGGCCTGGCCCGTTGCCGCCAGCATGTCATTGAGTTTTTCGGCCTGGGCCACATTGCGCGGGAAGCCATCCAGGATCCAGCCCTGTTGAGCATCAGGTTCTGCGAGCCGGTCTTTGATAATCCCAATGATCAATTCATCGGGTACCAATTCACCGCGATCCATGAAGGACTTCGCCGCCTGTCCCAAGGAAGTGCCTTGGGCAACGGCCGCGCGCAAGATATCACCCGTGGAAATATGGGGAATGCCATATTCCTCAGACAAAATCTTGGCTTGCGTGCCCTTACCGGCACCCGGTGGGCCGAAAAAAATCAATCGCGTCACTGCTTCACCATTCCTTCGTAGCGCTGTGAAATCACGTAGGTTTGGATTTGCTTCGCCGTTTCGATCGCGACCCCAACCAAAATCAGAAACGACGTTGCTCCTAACCCTTGGAACGTCCGCACATTGGTGGCACTTTCCACGGCCGTCGGCACAATCGCCACCAAACCCAAGAAAACGGCGCCCAGGAACGTCAGCCGATTCAGAATCTGCTGTACACGCTTGCTGGTCGCTTGCCCCGGACGCACCCCCGGAATACTGGCCCCCATCTTTTTCAAGTTCTGGGCCATATCCACCGGGTTGACCACCAGCGACGAATAAAAATAGCTAAAGAACAGAATCAGGGTCAGATACACCAGTACATAGAGCCAGGGTGTGGGGCCCGTGGGGCTGAGGTAGGTTGCCACCCTTGCCAGGACTTCATTGTTGGCAAACTGCGCCAAAGACGCAGGCACCACCAACACCGCCGTGGCGAAGATGATCGGCATCACACCACCCTGGTTAAGACGCAGGGGCAAGTAGCTGCTGCGCTCTTGGTACATGCGACGCCCCACCTGCCGGCGAGCCATCACAATCGGAATCCGCCGTGCCCCTTCCTGGACAAAAACGATCCCAACGATCGTGGCCAAGAATGCCAGGAGCAGCAGCACGATCCCACCAATGGTTGAGCGATCGCCACTTTGGGCTAACTCCAGCGTTTGCCCAACAGACTTGGGGAAGGTCGAGACGATGTTGACGAAGATCAACAGGGACGCACCGTTACCCACGCCGCGTTCCGTGATCAGCTCGCCCACCCACATCACGAACATCGATCCCGCCGTCAGGGCCAAAGCCGTCTTCAGCACAAAAATCGGGCCCGGATCCGTGGTGGCCCCTAGCGCCGAAATCCAAAGGGCAATCCCAGTGCTTTGAATAATGGCCCAACCCAGCGACACGTAGCGCGTGATTTGGGCAATTTTTCGGCGACCGGCCTCGCCTTCGTTCTTTTGGAGATCCTCGAGAGACGGTAGCGCTGCCGTCAGCAACTGGATGATGATCGAGGCGTTAATGTAAGGCAAAATGCCGAGCGCAAAAATCCCCAACAGGGACAAGCCGCCCCCGGAGAAGATATCCAAAAAGCCAACAATGCCACCCAAGCCGCTGTTCTGAATCGCATTGCCAAAGGCCACGCGATCGATTCCCGGCACCGGCAAAAAGATCCCAAGGCGCACCAGCACTAGCAGGCCGACGGTCACCAGCAACCGCCCCCGCAGGCCAGCCGCCTGGGCCATTTGCATGAAGGTCTCTTGGGCTGTTGGCGCTTTATCTCGACTGACGACCATGGTTGGTACACCTCAGGCAAATTTCAGCAACCGGATTCCCAACTTTAATCTTAGACAACCGTGCAGGTACCGCCGGCCGCTTCGATCTTTTGTTTTGCCGTGGCCGTGAAGCGGGCCGCTTCCACGGTCAGCTTCACCGACAAATCGCCGCCACCCAACAACTTGAGCGGGCCGTCATTGGTGGTGACAATGCCTGCTTCCATCAGGGAAGCCAAGGTCACCGTCGAGCCAGCGGCCAAGTCAGCCAGGCTGCCAACATTGATGATCGTGTAGGCTTGGCGGTTGATCAGCGGGAAGTGCTTCAGCTTGGGAACGCGGCGATACAGGGGCATTTGACCCCCTTCAAAGCCGGGTCGAGTACCACTACCCGATCGCGACTTTTGACCGCGCATCCCAAAGCCACAGCTCGCACCCTGGCCGGCAGCGATGCCGCGGCCCACGCGGCGACCGCGCTTTTTGGAGCCTTTCTTAGGCTGTACATCCGTGATTTTCATGGATTGGTCTCCGTCGATGACCGGAACTATTTGTACAGGTGCTCGAGGGCCACACCCCGGTCTTCAGCCACTTCGGCGAAAGTCCGCAGGGATGACAAGGCATCCAAAGCAGCACGGGCGTTGTTCAACGGGTTATCGGAACCCAGTTGCTTGGCGAGGATGTTTTTCACCCCAGCCAGCTCCAGCACAGTGCGGACTGCGCCCCCAGCAATTACCCCGGTACCGGGAGCGGCGGGGCGCATCATCACTTTGGAGCTACCACCACCGACACCGTTGGTGGGGTGGGGAATCGTGTCGCCCTTGATCAGGGGCACATCAACTAGGTGCTTTTTGCCATCGGCTACGCCTTTTTTGACGGCTCCGATCACATCAGCGGCTTTGCCAACCCCAACGCCCACTTGACCGCGTTCGTTACCGATCACGACCACGGCGCGGAAGCTGAGCTTTTTACCGCCCTTGACCACCTTGGTGACGCGGCGGATTTGGACGACGCGCTCTTGCCATTCGGACTCTTTCTCGCGGGTGCGATTGCCTTTACGACGAGTTGCCATAGTGAATACTCCTGAGTTCTCGCCTAGAAGTTCAGTCCGGCTTCGCGCGCCGCGTCGGCCAAAGCCTTGACACGACCGTGGTAAAGATTACCGCCGCGATCGAACACAACTTGGGTAACGCCCTTGGCTTGGGCGCGCTCAGCCAGCAGCTTACCCACCGCTGCGGCTGCATCACAATCGCGGCTGCTTTCAAGCTGCGATTTGACATCGGGTTCCAGGGTCGAAGCGGCTACCAACGTGTGATGTTGGGTGTCGTCGATCACCTGGGCGTAAATGTGTTGGTGCGAGCGGAACACGCACAGGCGAGGCCGATCGGGCGTTCCCGAAACTTTGCGGCGCACCCGCCCGTGGCGACGGCGCACCATATCCTTGCGAGTGGCTTTCATTATTTCTTACCTGTCTTACCTGCCTTGCGGCGAACGACTTCACCTTGGTAGCGAATCCCTTTGCCCTTGTAGGGTTCCGGTTTGCGCACAGCACGGACACGGGCGGCGGTGTTACCCACCAATTCCTTGTCAATGCCGCTGACAATCACGTTGGTGTTGTTTTCTACCGCAAACTGAATCCCGTCGGGGGCGGGGATATTCACCGGGTGGCTGTAGCCCATGCTCAGGTTGAGCGTGGTGCCTTGAACAGCGGCCCGATAACCGACCCCTTGGATTTCCAGACGACGCTGGAAGCCTTGGGACACCCCTTCGACCATGTTGGCCAGCAGGGTGCGGCAGAGACCATGGCGCTGACGGGCGGGACGTGATTCATCCCGGCGCGTCACGAGCAATTGATCTGCTTCTTGGGAGAAGAGAATTTCAGGGGGGAAGGTGCGGGTCAGCTCGCCTTTGGAGCCTTTGACCGAGACGGTTTGGCCGTCGATCGTCACCGTCACCCCTTTGGGAATGGGAATGGGACGCTTGCCAATGCGGGACACGATTGAGAACTCCTTCGTCGTAGGGATTACCAGACGTAGCAGAGGACTTCGCCACCGATGCCCTGCTGACGCGCGTCGCGATCGGTCATGATGCCTCGAGAGGTCGAGACGATCGCGATGCCAATGCCGCCCAACACGCGGGGCAAATCGCGGCGATTGGAATAGACACGGAGGCCCGGCTTGCTCACGCGCTTCAGGTTCGAGATGATCGGACGGCGCTGCTTGCCCTTGTATTTCAAAGAGATCACGAGCGTCTTCTTCACACCTTCACCGGTTTCTTCCACTTCGGCGACGAAGCCTTCAGACTTGAGCACCTCGGCGATGCTGCGGGTCATCTTGGTGGCCGGAACTTCCGTTTTTTGGTGACGCGCCAGGCAGGCGTTGCGAATGCGCGTCAGCATATCTGCGATGGGATCGTTAACCATAGTTCGCTCCTTGCAACGCTACTTGTCCCGGAACGGCATGCCCATTTCCTTGAGCAGCGCGCGGCCTTCTTCGTCGGTGGTGGCGGTGGTCGTGATGCAAATGTCCATCCCGCGGATTTGGTCGATGCTGTCGTAGCTGATTTCAGGGAAGATCAGCTGCTCACGCAGACCTAGGGAGTAGTTGCCACGACCATCGAAGCTGTTAGGGCTGACACCACGAAAGTCCCGGATTCGGGGTAGGGACAATCGCACAAGGCGATCGAGGAAGTCATACATCTTGTCAGAGCGCAGGGTCACCATCATGCCCACGGGCATCCCTTGGCGCAGCTTAAAGCCGGCGATCGCCTTTTTGGCGCGGGTCACGACGGGGCGCTGACCGGTGATGGTGGCCAATTCCACTAGAGAAGACTCCAGGGCCTTGGCATTCTGCGACGCTTCGCCCAAACCACGGTTCACCGTGATCTTCACCACTTTGGGCACCTGGTGAATGTTCTCGTACCGGAACTGTTCCATCAGTTTCGGTACGATTGTTTCCTTGTAAATGGTTTTCAGTCGTGCTGGCATGGCTGTTTCAGCGATCGGGCGCAACGTTAGTCGATGATTTCGCCAGTTTTAATCAGCTTGCGCACCTTCTTGCCTTGGTCGGTGAAGGTGTAGCAAACGCGGCTGGCGACCTTTTCTTTTTCGGAATAGTGCAGGACGTTCGAGCTGTGGATCGGGAACTCGCGCACCTCGACTTTGCCCGATTCGCCTTCCTGGGTTGGCTTGGTGTGCTTGGTCTTTTGGTTCACCCCTTCCACGATCACTTGGCTCGTTTTGGGGAAGACGCGCACAATCTTGCCAACTTTTCCCTTGTCACGACCGGAGATCACCTGAACGGTGTCACCCGCTTTGACATGCATTTTGAAGCGCACGGCTTTGCCGTTTGCATTCACTTGAATCTTGCCGGGCTTGGCCATTACAGCACCTCCGGAGCCAGCGAAACGATCTTCAGGTAGTTCTTGTCACGCAGCTCACGAGCTACGGGGCCAAAAACGCGCGTCCCACGGGGGTTGCCATCCTTGTTGACGATCACGGCGGCGTTGTCGTCGAAGCGAATGCACATGCCGCTATCGCGTCGGATGGTTTTCCGAGTGCGAACGATCACGGCTCGCACCACGTCGGACTTTTTCACTGCCATATTCGGAATGGCATCTTTGACGACGGCGATGATTTCATCACCGACATGGCCGTAGCGACGGTTGCCACCGCCCAGGACGCGAATACACATCAGCTTCTTCGCGCCGCTGTTGTCCGCTACGTTCAGATAGGTTTGCTGTTGAATCATGGGCGATCGAGCCTCCCTTACCGGGTCGCGCTTTCGAGAACTTCAACGACCGTCCAGCGCTTGGTTTTGCTCAGGGGGCGAGTTTCGCGGATGCGAACCCGATCGCCTTCCTTGCACTGGTTGTCTTCATCGTGGGCCTTAAAGCGGCGCGTGCGAACCACAATCTTGCCGTACTTGGAGTGGGCCGAGCGGTTTTCCACCGACACCACCACCGTTTTCTGCATCTTGTCGCTCACAACAACGCCAACACGTTCTTTGGCAGCCATAGGGGGTTAACTCCAGAACTACGCTTGGGTTGCTGCTTCAGATGCAGCCGCGAGCTTACGCTCATGCTCCACCGTGAGCAGTTGCGCCAACTCATGCTTTGCATGTTTGATTTCGTGCGACTTCACCTCTTGGCGAATCGCCTTCTTCATCCGGAATTGGAACAGTTGGCGCTTGAGTTCCAAAATGCGATCGCCCAGTTCGGTGTCACTAAGGGCGCGCGCGTCAGCAATCTTCGGGAGAGCCATAGGGCATTACGACTGGATGTCTTCGCGAACAATAAACTTGGTCTTCACGGGCATCTTGAACGCGGCCAGGCGCATTGCTTCGCGAGCCGTCTCTTCAGCAACACCCTTGATTTCGTACAGGATCCGACCGGGTTTGATCACGGCCACCCAGAACTCCGGTGCCCCTTTACCGGAACCCATCCGGGTTTCTGCGGGGCGCATGGTCACAGGCTTGTCAGGGAAGACGCGGATCCAGATTTTGCCACCCCGGCGGATGTAGCGGGTCATGGCCCGACGACCGGCTTCGATTTGGCGAGCCGTAATCCAGCCGCATTCCAGCGATTGCAGGGCAAAATCCCCAAAATTCAGCGAACTGCCCCGAGTGGCGAGGCCCCGCATCCGGCCGCGTTGTTGCTTGCGGAATTTTGTTCTTCTTGGACTGAGCATGGATTATTCCTCGTTCGAGCGGTCTTCAAACTGCTGACGACGACGGGGTTGGCGACGACGCGGCGCAGGCTGATTCGCCGGAGCCACTTCCTCTTGTCCAGGAATGATCTCGCCCTTGAACACCCACACCTTGATCCCCAACACCCCATAGATGGTGCTGGCGGTGCGGTAGCTGTAGTCGATGTCCGCCCGCAGGGTATGCAGGGGCACGCGACCTTCCCGCGTCCATTCCGATCGGGCAATTTCTGCACCGTTCAAACGACCGCCGACTTGGATTTTGATCCCTTCGATCCCAGCGCGTTGGGCCCGTTGGATCGCCTGGCGGACGACCCGACGGAACGACACCCGGCGCTCCAGTTGCTGAGCGATGTACTCGGCAATCAAGGTGGCATCGGCATCGACGCGGGCCACTTCGATCACGTTGATTCGGATCTGGCGATCACGGCTCCCCAGCAGGTTTTGCAGACCAACCCGCAGGGTTTCGATCCCGCTGCCGCCCCGGCCCACCACCACACCCGGACGGGCGGTGTGAACTTCCAGGTCGATTTGGTCAGCCTTGCGCTCAATCCGCACCTTGGCAATGCCGGCATTGTTCAGGTTCTTCTCAACGTATTGCCGGATTTTGTGGTCTTCCTGCAACAGGCTGGAATAACGCGACGGATCTGCAAACCAGCGCGAGCGGTGCTCTTGGGTAATGCCGAGTCGCAGGCCGACGGGGTGAATTTTCTGTCCCATGGTTTCCTCGTCTCCTTATGCTTAGGCTTCTGCCGCCGGAGCAACCGCCACGGTGATGTGGCAGGTGGGCTTGCGGATTTGGTAGGCGCGACCTTGGGCGCGAGGGCGGAATCGCTTCAGGGTGGGGCCCTGGTCAGCGAAGGCCGTGCTCACCACCAAGGAGGTGGCATCGAAACCGTTGTTGTTTTCTGCGTTGGCCGCGGCCGATCGCAGCAACTTGCGAACGATTTCGCAGGCGCGATAGGGCATGAACTGCAGAATAATCAGCGCTTCGGCGTAGCTCCGACCACGGATTTGGTCGAGGACGCGGCGAACTTTGCGGGGGGACATCCGCACGAAGCGCACGCTTGCTTTGACTTCGTTGGGACTAAGTGCCATATCTGAGCGATTCTCCGGGGGTTACTTGCGTCCTTTCTTGTCGCCCTTGGTGTGGCCTTTGAAGGTGCGCGTGGGAGCAAATTCCCCCAGCTTGTGGCCCACCATTTGCTCGTTGACGTACACGGGGACGTGTTGCCGGCCGTTGTGGACGGCGATCGTGTGACCCACCATTTGCGGCAGGATCGTTGAGGCTCGTGACCAGGTTTTGATCACTTGCTTTTCGCCCTTGACGTTCAGCGCTTCTACTTTTTTGAGCAGCTTGTCAGCAACGAAGGGACCTTTTTTCAGAGAACGAGACATACGCTTTAGGAACTCTTAGGGATTCGCGATCTCAAGCGGCGATCGCCCAGGGCTGGAGGGTTAGACCAACGGGCGGGCGATCGCCACACTGAAAAAACCTATGCGTTGCGACCGCCGCGACCGCGCTTGGACGACTTACGACGACGACGCACAATGAGTTTGGTGCTAGCTTTCCGCTTGTCGCGGGTTTTGCGACCCAAAGCGGGTTTACCCCAAGGGGTGACCGGGCCGGAACGCCCAATGGGCGCGCGACCTTCACCACCACCGTGGGGGTGATCCACCGGGTTCATGACGCTACCGCGCACTTCCGGACGGCGACCCAACCAACGCTTGCGGCCGGCTTTACCCAGGCTCAGGTTGCGGTGTTCGGAGTTGCCGACGCTGCCGATGGTAGCCATGCACTCTTTACGAACCTTGCGCACTTCCGTGGAAGGCAGCTTCAGGGTGACGTAGTTGCCTTCTTTAGCGACCACTTCAGCACCGGAGCCAGCGGAACGGGCCATTTGCGCACCGCGACCCGCCACCAACTCAATGTTGTGGACGGTCGTGCCCAAAGGCATGTTGGCCAAGGGCAGGGCATTACCCACTTCGATCGGGGAATCAGGACCCGCCACGATCGTTTGGCCCACTTTCAGACCAACGGGGGTGATGATGTAGCGCTTTTCGCCATCTTCGTATTGCACCAACGAAATGCGCGCGTTCCGGTTGGGGTCATACTCGATCGACAGCACTTCAGCGGTCATGCCCAGCTTGTCGCGCTTGAAGTCGATCTTCCGGTACAGACGCTTGTGGCCACCACCCCGGTGACGACAGGTGATCCGACCCAGGTTGTTACGACCCTTGCGGCGGTGCTTGTAAGACGTAAGAGACTTTTCGGGTTCGCTGCGGGTGATTTCCGCAAAGTCAGCCACGCTGGCTTGACGAACCCCGGGGGTATAAGGACGGAAGGTACGAATTGGCATCGTCTTAAAACTCCTTCAGCGCTAGACTTCGGGGAACAGTTGAATCGAACTGCCTTCGGCCAGCGTGACGATCGCCCGCTTCACCTGAGGACGGTAACCCGACAGCCGACCCAGTTTCCGGGTCTTGCGCGGCGGGTTGTAGGTGTTGACCCTCTGGACTTTCACCTCAAACAGACCTTCGATCGCTGCCTTGATGTCCAGCTTGTTGGCGCGGGGATCCACGTCAAACACGTACTGGTTGTTTTCCAGCAGAATCGTGGCCTTTTCGGTGATGATCGGCCGGCGAACCACATCCGCCAACGTGCGATCGTCCAAGCGCGTCTTGTACTTAGGAGTGCGCTTAATCATCGCCGTAAACCTCCTTGATCTTCTCCAGCGCGTCCGCCGTCACCACCACCTTGTCGGCGTTCAGCAGGTCGAACACATTCAAGTTCGTTGCCAAAATCAACCGCAGGCTTTGGACGTTCCGGGCCGACAGCCAAACGTTTTCGTCTTGGTCAGCCACAATCAACAGCACCTTTTGGTTCGCATCCACATCCCAACGGGCGAGCGCGGCCAACAGGTCTTTGGTCTTGGGCTGGCTGAGTTGGCTGGCAAAGTTTTCCACCACCACCAAGTCATCCAAGCGACCTTGGAACGCCGTGCGCAGGGCCAGGCGGCGTTCCTTGCGGTTCATCTTTTGCGAATAGTCGCGGGGCTTGGGGCCAAAGATCACACCACCACCACGCCACAGGGGAGAGCGGTTCGAGCCAGCACGGGCGCGACCGGTTCCCTTTTGCCGCCAGGGCTTGCGACCACCACCGCGCACTTCCGAACGGGTCTTGGTGCTAACAGTACCTTGACGAGCATTCGCCAATTGACGCACCAAAGCCCGGTGCACAATGTGCTGAGCGTTTTCTTCACGGGCGACGCGTAAGTCCAGCTCGGTCTTGCCGGCTTCCTTACCGTCCCAATCTTTCACAATGCAGTTGACCATTGCTGTGCTCCACGTTCGACGGACTTACGGGCGATCGCGCTTACTTTTGACGACCCACCAGGTTGGACGGTGCAATGCTGACCAGCGTCCCCGGCTTGCCCGGAACCGCACCCTTGATCAACACGATGTTGCGATCGGGGTCGATCCGCACAACCGTCAGCTTCTTGACCGTCACACGCTCATTGCCCATCCGGCCAGCCATGCGCTTACCGGGATAGACACGACCGGGGGTCGTACCCGCACCCGTCGAACCGGGCAGACGGTGGTTTTTGGAACCGTGAGACATCGGCCCGCGACCAAAGTTGTGGCGCTTTTGGTAACCCGCGAAACCACGACCAATGCTGTTACCCGTCACGTCAACGATTTGACCGACTTCGATGCAGCGATCGGCGCGGATTTCTTCACCAAGGGTAAAGCCAGCCACATCCACCAAACGGTATTCCCGCAGGTGGCGCAGGGGCTTCGCGTTGGCCTTGCTCAGGTGTCCGATTTCCGGCTTGCTGAGGGCCTTTTCTTTGACTTCTTGAAAACCCAACTGAACGGCCGTGTAGCCATCAGTCTCTTTGGTTTTGATTTGCGTAACGGTACAGGGGCCAGCTTGGATGACCGTTACCGGGATGGCCCGGCCCGTTTCATCAAAGACTTGGGTCATGCCCAACTTAGTACCTAGAATGCCAAGAGACATGGCGTTCTCCTTAGACTAGGGATGGTTAGGAGAGTCCTTCCCCCTAGCGTCAACCAGCCGTAACAAGAGCGCCTCTAGCGCGTAAGGGCTAGAAGCACTTTCCCGACGGACTTTGAGTTTTGGGCACTCTGATTGACGTAGACTGACCGCTTATCTGCACTGAGAAATCGTTGAGAATCTCAAGGCTCGGATGTCAGTCAACCGAGGGAAGATTTTGCGCTGGAGCGGTTTGCATCGTTGCAGCGCGTTTGCTTGCTAGGACTTAAGCAGCGACCTGCTCAGTATCCGGTTCAGCAAAAGTTGCCTGGAAAATTTGCCAGATCGGCAAATGTTGTGGTTTTAAGGTTGCGTAGCGCAGGGAACCACAGTTTTGGCAACGGTTCAATATTATAGGGGTGTGGCAGTCTTTTGTCTAGCAATTGATGATTTTGCTACAAAACTGGCAGCACACCCCTTGGCCCTTAGGCCGGAAATGGGGATGAATGCTTTACCCCTTCACGATCGCCCCGAAATCTCCGAGCACCCTGGCATGGTTCCGCAACAGGCCCAGCAGGTTCAGCCGGTTACGCCGCACCGCTTCATCATCCACCATCACCATCACACTTTCGGAACCATCAAAGAAGTTGGCCACCACGGCCGCCGCCTGAGCCAGTTGATCGGCCAGGGGCTGGTAGTTACGGGTTTGGCGCGTGGCTTGGGTGATGGGCAACAGGGCAACCAGGGCATCATAAAACGCCTGTTCTGAGGGTTGCTCAAACAAGGCAGATTTCACGGAAGCAGCGGGATCCAAATCGCTGAAGTTGAGATCGCCCTTGGCGGCCAGTTTGGAGGCGCGGTTGATGGTGGCATAGAGGTTAGCCAATTGCCCCGATCGCCGCAGGGATTGCAAGAACTGTGCCCGTTGCAGCACATCGGCGGGGTCGTAGAGAGCGCGTAGGGCCGCATCGCGATCGCCCGGTTCCCCGACCACTGCCAAGGCCAGGTCGTAATCAATGCCCTGTTCATCTTCGAGCAGGCTGCGGAACCGTTGCACAAAGAATTCCGCCAGTTGCGTGCCCATGCCAGAATCTGCCCAACGATCGACCGATTCCGGCTCAATCAGCGATTCCAAATTCAGAGACCAACCGGCATCCCAAATGATGTTCACCACGGCGTTGGCGGCCCGGCGCAGGGCAAAGGGATCGGAGGATCCGCTCGGCAACAGGCCAATTCGGAACAGGCTGCACAGGGTATCGAGGCGATCGGCCAGGGCCACAATGCGCCCGGTTTGGCTGGTGGGCAAAGCATCGCCCGCGCCCTTGGGTAGGTAATGTTCCCCGATCGCCACCGCCACCGCTTCCGGTTCCCCGCTGGCCCGGGCATACTTCTCGCCCATGATGCCTTGCAACTCTGGGAACTCGAAGACCATGCTGGTCACCAAGTCTGCTTTACAGAGCAGGGCGGCCCAGTTCACCAAGTCCCGATCGTCCGCCGACAGTTGCAGTTGGTGGCAGAGTCGATCGGCCATGGACACGATTCGATCGACCTTGGCCCGCATACTGCCCAATTGGTCTTGGAAGGTGACCGTTTCCAGCTTGGCCAAGTAGCTTTCTAACGGCTTGGCAATATCGGCCTTGTAGAAATACTGGCCATCGCTGAGGCGGGCCCGCACCACTCGTCCATTGCCCTCAGCGATGATGGCGGCCTTGGTCGGATCCCCGTTACTGATGGTGATGAAGTTGGGCAACAGTCGATCGGGCTGGCCCGGTTGATGGACGGGGAAATAGCGCTGATGGGTGACCATGACAGTTTTGGTCACCTCCGACGGCAACTCCAAAAATTCCTGATCAAAACCACCAATTACCGCCGTGGGAAATTCCACCAAGTCCCGCACTTCTTCCAGCAAATCGGGGTCAATTTCCGCTTCTCCACCCAGTTGGGCCGCAGCGGCCTGGGTTTGCTGAATGATCAGCGCCTGCCGTTGCTCGGGATTCACCAGCACGGAAGCCGCGGCCAAGGTAGCCACATAGTCCGTGGCCTGGGCGATCGAAACCGATGCAGGATGCAACACCCGGTGGCCGGTCGTGACTCGATCGGCCGTCAGCACTTCCGCCGGGCGCGTTTCGGTGGCCGCTCGCACGGTCAAAGACACCGGCAACACTTGATCATCCCAAAGGGCAATCAGGCTGCGAATGGGCCGGGGGAATCGGAATTCTCCATCTCCCCAGCGCATAAACCGCTTCCCTTCAAGGGCCAGCACCCATTGGGGAGCCAATTCCTGCAAGAGATCGGGGGTCGATCGCCCCGCCGTGAACACTTCCGCAAAAACAAATTCACCCTTGTCCGTGGCTCGCAACTCCAAATCGCTCAGGGCCACACCATTTTTGCGCGCAAATCCTTCGGCGGCTTTGGTGGGTTGCCCATCCTTGAAGGCAGCACTGGCCGGCGGCCCTTTCACCGCCTCCCGGCGATCGGGCTGGCGATCGGGCAACCCTTCAATCACCAGGGCCAAGCGGCGCGGTGTGGCAAACACCTGCACCGATGTGGCGCTTAGGTTGGCTTCCGCCAAGCTCTGGGGCACGCGATCGCGCCACTGACGCACCGCACTGGCCACAAAACTTGCGGGTAATTCTTCAGTGCCGACCTCAAACAAAAAAGCAGGCATGGGAGCGCTGGAACTCGATGAACAGACTTGAAAAACCTAGCAGATCGCCAGCATAAACGATCCGAAACCATCCGACTGAGGGCGATTGTTTCGTTGCGTTGCGTTGCCTTTGTTAACTGGTCTTCATTGCCTGGCCGTCGTTAACGCGCCCAGCCAGAAGACTGGCCAATCGCCTCAGTCACAGCAGCCATCAGCCCCCTAGGCACGCCCCAGCCACAGAATTCCTGCAATCACCAGCAGCACCAGCAACAACCCAAAGCCCAAAAAGCGATTCTCATGGACAATCAGGGCCGGATCGATCGGCTTTGGCTCCGGCATGGGACGCGATCGGGGCGATCGGCTCGGGGCCTGACCGGTGGCCGCCTTGAACCCCGCACCATCCGCCGCCTCCAAGCTCGATAAGTCGGGAATTTCCGTCAGCCATTCCGGGCGCTTGCTCAACACGGGCGCTTCCAAAATCGCCAACAGCCGGCGAGCTTGCGATCGGGTTTCCAGGTGGGGATGTTTCGTCAGTTGCCGACACAGTTGCAACCCCGCGTCCCGCAGGCCCGCAGCCTCGTAGGCCGTCACCAACCACACCTGCATTTCACCCCCCAAACGCCCATTGGCCGGCAACAGCGCCGCCCCCGTTTCCAAGGACTCGATCGCTTCGCGATAGCGCCCTGCCTCAAACAGCCTCCGCCCCTGGTCATAAAGCGTTTGGGCCCGATCTAGGGTCATGGCCTCAAAATCCGTTACCGGCTTTGGATCGGCCGTCTCTGGCTCCGTACCGGTTTCCACAGCACTCGCCCCCGATGCAGGGTCTAGCGATGAATTCAGCGAGTGAAAGACTGCTTCTTGATCTGGTTGATCTTGCTCTGCCGCCACGCGATCGCCTCAAATTCCTCTCGGTTCAGAGCCTTTAGTTTAACCCCGTGCTCCATAACTCTTTACGCAGCGGCAAGACCTTGGGTTAATCTTAAAGGGCATTTTTTGAGAAACACCACCGCGCGCTATGAAACGGCCGCTCGCGATCGCCGCCCTCACCAGCCTTGGCCTTGGTTTGGCAGGACTGCACATCAACGCCCAAGCCCAAGACCGCAGCGCCCCCGTGGTGGAATGTCGCCGCCCCGTGCCCCTGATGCCCGTTGGTGGCAATGACCCCGAAGTGGTGAAGCGGGTTTCGGCCCCTAGCCTGCTGTTTACGCGCAACAATTGGAACACCGATTTTGTTGTTCCTAGCAATCAAAGCTTTACCAGTTTTCGAGTCAGTTTATTTTTTAAAGACTCCGGCAGCTACAAGTCTGAAATGTTCCTCAAATATGGGGACAGCAGCAACGATCAGTTCTATGACGAACGGGTGAATGCTGAAGCGAATCAACTGGTACAAGTGCCTGCCTATCCACGTCGTCGGCCCGGCCAAAACATTCAACCATTTCAGGTGAACGTGAAGGTAGGCAACACAGGATCGATCGGGAAAGTGTATGTCGTTTCCGTGGATGCTTGCCGTTAGTTCTCAGGGGATTCCTCTAGCCAATAAACCAACATGTCTCCTCGGCCTTTCACAGCAATTACCCCCCGCTGGGTTAATCGATAAAGGCTCGCTTCTCCCCCCAGGCGATCGAACACCGCTTGAGTCACTTGAATTTTGCCTGGCGATCCTTGAGACTCCATGCGGCTGGCCACATTCACCGTGTCCCCCCACAAATCGTAGGCAAACTTTCGCAGCCCAATCACACCCGCCACCACGGGCCCCGAATGGAGTCCCACTCGAATCGAGAGGGGATAGCGGGACGTTTGATTCAATTGCTCGATCGCCCGCTGCATCGCCAAAGCCATGTCCGCCGCCGCCGCATGGTTAGGGTTGGGATTCGGCAAACCTGCCGCCGCCATATAGGCATCGCCAATGGTCTTGATTTTTTCAAGGCCATGGAACTCCGCTAACTGGTCAAATAGCGAAAACATGCGATTGAGTAATTCAATTGTTTCGACCGGTTGCAGTTGCGAAGCCAGGGGCGTGAATCCCACTAAATCTGCAAATAAAACCGTTACTTCTGGGAATAAATCTGCAATTTGGGACG
The DNA here is from genome assembly GCF_002742025.1 of Limnothrix sp. PR1529. Lineage (NCBI taxonomy): Bacteria > Bacillati > Cyanobacteriota > Cyanophyceae > Pseudanabaenales > Pseudanabaenaceae > Limnothrix > Limnothrix sp. PR1529. Next base: position 96,978 of record NZ_LIRO01000116.1, on the reverse strand, counting down.
AATCCGTCAGGAGTCGATCGGCAACACTGCGCGGCAAAATATTGGTGAGCAATTGATCCGAACGTCGCTGCTCTTGGCGTAGTTGTTTGCGAACTTCAAATTCAGTGCGAGATAGGCGTTCATAGAGGCCAACCACCAAAGTTGACATCAAAGAAATCCACACCATATCAAACAAAACTTGCCCAGGATCCAAAGGCTCTGGAAAAATTGCCTGACCCATCAAGCCATTGGTCAAAACATAATTCACATAGGCAATGATGTGGGAAATGAGATGCCAATGCCAGCGAAACGGCAGCACGGCCGCGATGCTAAAAAATCCCAACGTCCAACCCTTCAAATCGGGCATGACGGGTGTTCCCCAATGGCTGGGTAAATTAGTCACCACCGAAATCGTGGTTGAAAGCAGTAAAAATAGACCAAATTGGGATGAGAAAATCACTGGATCCAAGCTCAAGCGCTCAGGCCGCTTCGGCTGAATCAGAGGTGGCAATTTTCCACCCTGGCTTAAGGGCTTGGGGACAATATTTTTAGGAGTTGTGTTAGGAGTTGTTGTAGGAGTTGTTTGCCGAGAAACAGCAGAATAGCCCTCCGCAGTCGATGCCGGAACCAAATATCGTTCAGTTAAAGACTGGGTTTCACGGCTGCCAGCAAAAATTAAAACAATTGCCATCAAATGGCGAATTAAACGCACGCTGAACAGGTCGCCTTTACTGGATTCTTCAAAGGCAATCAGAATTGAGAACGTGCTGAAATAAATGACTCCTAGGCGAAATCCCAGCATCAAGCGCTGATGAATCAGTGCCGATCGCCAGGCGACATAACTATCAAATTCCGCTTCATTGAGATGTCGCCCATCTCCCAAGAGAAGGTTGATGCAACGGGTTAACCAAGCGCGCAACAGACTACGAAAGGATGGGCTACCTCTAGGGCGATTGCGCCAAATCCGTCGCCAAGGGGTCAAGGGCACAGCAAGAGCAAGAGCAGGGAGAGATCGGAGAGTCTTGGAATTTTATTGGAATTTTAACGGAATTGAGCGACGAAATTAGGCAGATTCAGTTGTCAGAATTTGGGATCATTCCCCCAGAAACTTCGACTGATCAGATCTGACGGATCGCAGTAGGCAAATTTGCCTAAATTAATTTGAAAATTGCTAGCGATCAGTTGAAGTTATGGTCAGCCGCCATCAACAATAGCCCGTAGGGTGGGCATTGCCCACCGAATCATTACGTCATGGCATCTACCATATGGCATCTGCAATATGGCGTGCTAATCGTTTTAGGTAAGGGTTGTATGATCAGTCGCCATCAACAGGCATCAATTGACATTGAGAAAATGTCCTGAACAGCAATTAATTGGGACGGTAGGGATCGATCGAGGGATAGGGGCCAAATTGTACTTGGCGCAATCCACAGAGATCATAGGGCTGTTCTTCCAAGACCGTCTGGGAACCATCAGAATAAATGGCTTTGATTTTGTAGTTACACCCAGATTGATAAAGGTTGTCGTAATTAAATTCCAAGTCGATCGCTTCACCGGATTTTAAAATGCGATCGCCTAAAAGTTCCTGCCAATCCCCTGAATAGCGAGGTGCAATATAGAGGGCGTATAAACTACGAGGATTATTGTTGCGAAACCGAATCCGCGCAATGCGGTTTTCCGGTCGGGTATTGTCCCATTGGGCGAAGGCTCCTTCGATCGCTGTGCCGAGGACTGTAACCCCGATCAGACCCATGGCAATCAGTTGGCTGCTCCACCGCTTGAAATTCATAACTCAGGCTCTCTGCGTGAGGTTGCAATTGAGAAAAAGATTGCGTCCAGTGTACGCGCGATTGTTCAGTCCCTGCTAGGGGATGGCGAAAATTGTTGAGAGAATGCTGAATAATTTCTGAGTCATTCCTGCGAAATTAGTCAGAATTCCATTGATCTTGTCGATTATGCAACGTTTTTAGCTCGTTCCGAACCCGATCGCCCAGTTTTAATGCTTCATCAAGTACCTGACCATATTCAAGGGCTTGATCCGTCACCAGTTGCATATGCTGACCCAGGGTAGCCCCTTCAAAGGCATCCACTTGCGCCATCACCACATCTTGGTTTTCACGTAACACCCGTTCCACTTTCAAGGCATTTTCCAGCTCCGATCGCAGTTGGCTCAGGGTGGCAATTGTTTGGGCTTGTTCTTCAGGGCTAATTACCTTTCCAGAGGCTTGGGCCAGTTGAGCCTTCACATCCGTTGCGCGTACCAGTCGATTAAATTTTTCGACCTCTTGGGTCAAGGGCAGGAGCGATCGCAAGGTATCTTGTTTTTTCTCTTCATCCCAAGAAAACCAAATGGACATGGGAATCCCTGTCAGCAAACAAACACCGGCAGACCAGCGCACAATGTTAATGACACTGATTCCGGCAAACAAGCCCAACAGGCGAACTAAGTAAAACCCACCAATGGCAATGGGAATCACAAAAATCCCGAGCAAGATTGCCCAAATAATCGAAAACCAAAATCCATTCCAAGCATATTTCAAGCAACGCTTACCGATTGCTTGCCATTTAGACAATTTGCGATTTTGATACAAGGCTTTAGACAAATCTTGAGCATCTTTGAAAGGAACACCAGTTAGGGTTTGAAAGTCCATAGGCGACAGGAGCAAAGTTTGCCAATCGGTTGTTTTTTCAGTCATATTTTTCACTCATATTCAGTTTCCTTTAATGGTCAGTTTCGCCTGAACTTTACCCGATTTGACGAGCGGCAGATTCGGTCAGCCGTTCCTGATGGGTTGCGATTTGTTTTCTATCCTAAGCAGCTCCCCGCTTTTCGATCGCCCGGTCTGACCGCAACCCACAGCGTCCACTGATTCAACTCAAAGGGCTGACCATCGAACCGATGCAACTGACCCATGCAACTGACCCCGGAACGGCTAGGCCTGACTCAGTTGGCCTTGACTGAAAAGGAGGCGATCGCGCCGCTCCTCAGTGATCTGAATCCCCCTGCACCGCAGCAAAATCACGACCAAATCACGGCAAAATCGCGACAAGGTTGCCGGAAACGGGTAACAGCAGCACCGGGAACAACAGGCGAGCCTGAACGATGACCCGATCGGGAGTGGCTCAGCTCGGCGCGATCGTGTTCCTGCCAGGGTTGCCCCAGACGGCAAACCCCCACCCCTTGGGTCGTAAAAGCCGATCGCGCTCGATCGCCCTCCCTGCCTACAATAACGCTACGGTTGTGCAGCGGAGGCTGATCCCTACCGGAGTAATTCCTGCACACCCCAAACACCCCATGCAACCCACTGATCCCAATAAGTTCACCACCAAGGCTTGGGAAGTGATTGCCCAAATGCCAGAAGTTGCTAAGCAAAATCGCCAACAACAGCTAGAGTCAGAACATTTACTCAAATCATTATTAGAACAAGAGGGATTAGCCACCAGTATTTTTAGCAAGGCCGGGGCCCAGCCCAGTCGCTTACAAGAATTAGCAGATCAATTTTTGCAGAAACAGCCCAAAATTTCCGGTGATATTGGCTCCGTTTATTTGGGACAAAGCCTGGATAAGTTGCTCGATCGGGCCGAGGCTTTTCGCAAGGAATTTGGTGATGAATATCTATCGATCGAACACCTCGTATTGGGGTTTGCCAAGGACGATCGCTGCGGTCGCAAGATTTTTGATGAAGTTGGGCTAAATGAGGCCAAGCTGCGGGAAGCAATTAAACAAGTGAGAGGCAATCAAACCGTGACCGATCGTGATCCAGAAGGAAAATACGAAGCTCTTGAAAAATATGGCCGAGACCTCACCCAATATGCCCGCCAAGGGAAGCTCGATCCAGTCATTGGCCGGGATGATGAAATTCGCCGCACCATTCAAATCTTGTCGCGTCGCACCAAAAATAATCCTGTTTTAATTGGCGAGCCAGGGGTGGGCAAAACCGCGATCGCTGAAGGATTGGCTCAGCGAATTGTTAAAGGAGATGTGCCAGAATCCTTGCAAAATCGCACCCTGATTGCCCTTGACATGGGCGCACTGATTGCTGGGGCCAAATATCGCGGGGAATTTGAAGAACGTCTGAAAGCAGTGCTCAAGGAAGTGACGGATTCTGAAGGGAATATCATTCTCTTCATTGATGAAATTCACACCGTTGTGGGCGCAGGGGCAACGCAGGGGGCCATGGATGCGGGTAATCTCCTAAAACCGATGTTGGCTCGGGGTGAATTGCGCTGTATTGGAGCCACCACCCTTGATGAGTACCGCAAATATATTGAAAAAGATGCGGCATTGGAACGGCGATTCCAACAGGTTTATATTGATCAGCCTTCGGTGGTGGATACGATTTCAATTCTGCGAGGATTGAAAGACCGCTATGAAACTCACCACAACGTCAAGATTTCCGATAGTGCTTTGGTAGCAGCGGCAACCCTTTCTAATCGCTATATTAGCGATCGATTTTTGCCGGACAAGGCGATCGATCTGGTGGATGAAGCCGCAGCCAAGTTGAAAATGGAAGTTACCTCTAAGCCAGAGGAGCTAGATGAAATTGATCGCAAGATTTTGCAACTGGAAATGGAGCGCTTATCCTTGCAAAAGGAGAGTGATTCAGCGTCCAAGGAGCGACTGGAACGGCTCGATCGGGAACTGGCAGACCTGAAGGAAACCCAAAGCCATCTGAACGCCCAATGGCAACAAGAAAAAGATCTGTTGGAGCAGCGAAAAGCCCTCAAGGAACAGATCGATCGGGTGGAACTAGAAATTCAGCAAGCAGAGCGAGACTATGACCTCAACCGGGCCGCTGAATTAAAGTTTGGAACCCTGAATGAACTGCATCAACAATTGCAGACCATCGAACAGACCATTTCGACTCAGCAATCGAGCGGTCAAATTCTGCTGCGAGAAGAAGTCAGTGAATCTGATATTGCTGAAATTATTGCCAAGTGGACTGGCATTCCGGTCAGCAAACTGATTGCTTCCGAAATGGAAAAACTGCTGCATTTGGAAGACGAGCTACACCAACGAGTGATTGGCCAAGATGAGGCCGTCACAGCGGTGGCCGATGCTATTCAGCGATCGCGTGCGGGGTTAGCCGACCCTAACCGCCCGATCGCCAGCTTTATCTTCCTGGGCCCCACGGGTGTGGGCAAAACTGAACTCGCTAAATCCTTGGCGGCTTATCTATTCGACACCGAAGAAGCAATGGTGCGAATTGATATGTCGGAATACATGGAGAAACATGCGGTTTCGCGCTTGGTCGGCGCGCCCCCCGGTTATGTGGGCTATGAAGAAGGCGGACAACTCACAGAAGCCATTCGTCGTCGTCCTTATTCCGTGATTCTGTTTGATGAAATTGAAAAAGCGCACCCGGATGTGTTCAACATCATGCTGCAAATTTTGGATGATGGTCGAGTGACCGATTCCCAAGGGCGCACCGTTGATTTCAAAAACAGCATCATCATTTTGACCAGTAACATTGGCTCCCAATACATTTTGGAATTGGCGGCCGATAACAGTCGCTACGAAGAAATGCGGACGCGGGTGATGGCGGCCATGCGCGAACAATTCCGCCCAGAATTCTTGAACCGAATTGATGACATCATCATTTTTCACGGTCTCGAAAAATCGGAATTGCGCCAAATTATCCAAATTCAAGCCCAGCGATTGGAAGCCCGTTTAGCGGAGAAGAAAATGGCCCTGAAACTGTCAGAAGCGGCGATCGACTTCTTGGCAGAGGTTGGCTACGATCCCACCTACGGCGCACGCCCCTTAAAACGCGCCGTACAACGGGAATTGGAAACCCAAATTGCTAAGTGCATTTTGCGGGGTGAGTTTACCGAAGGTGACACGATTTGGGTTGATATTGAAAACGAGCGACTGGCTTTTAAGCGGCTGACGGCGGACTTGGTGGCACTCTAGGTTAGGCAACGGCGATCGCCCATGGCTCTCGATCGTGCTGAGTGAACCAAAATCGCCTAAAGTTCAAGGCCACTGGGAAATTTCCGAGTCGCATGGGTCGATCGCCCCGAGTTTGTGATTGGAGCGATCGACCCCCATCCTTTGCGGATCTCAACAACCGATCCTGGAAGAAACAGTTCAAAAAGGGGCATTGACTCAAAAAGGGGCATCGATGGTGCAATTACAGACGAGTTCAGGTTTCTATGGGATGCGCCCATTGTCATGGTTGAACTCCTAGCGGTGCTGGCAGCTTCGGCGGCGGGAGGGATGCGCATTGCCCTGCCGCTGTTGTTGATTGGCCTCTTGCAGGGCGATCGCCTCTGGTCACGAGTGCCGCTGCTATCGCAACTGTCGCCGCAATGGGTGCTTGGGGTGCTGGTCAGTTGGTCTCTGTTTGAGCTGTTTGCTTCCAAAAAACTGCTGGGGCAAAGAATTTTGCAGTTGGTGCAATTGGTGTTCAGTCCCTTGGCTGGGGCCGTGATGGGAATGGCGATCGCCCAAGCAGCCGATCGGACGGATCAAATCACCGTGCTGTTGGGAATTGTGGGAGGACTGCTGGCCCTAGTCTTGCAACTGGTGCAGGTGGGCTGGTTTTTTCGATTAGGAGGGCTGCCCCTTTGGGCAATTTTCACCCAAGATGCCCTCTGCATTTTTCTGGTGCTATTTGCCTTTGATGCGCCCACCCAAGGGGGCACGATCGCCCTGATGCTTTTGTGGTTAGCGATTCGCAGTTCCAAGGCCTGGTATTTCCATTACCAAGGACAACCGAACTCATCATCACCCAGAACCTAATGATCAAAATGATCAAAGTGATTAATCAACTGCTAGCCAATCAAAGAGCTGACCCAGCGTGAGTTGAAATTCAGCCGCGAACTCAGGCACAGGCAAGTGATCGTTTGCATCCCGAAAAACTGAAATTTGGCAATCACGATTAATTGTTAAAACACCATTTTGATCGGGGTCAATCAGCCAGCCCATTTGCGTTCCATGCTGAGCACAGTGCAATAGCTTGTCAATGATACCCAGGCTTTCTTGCTTGGGCGATAAGATTTCGATCGCCCAATCTGGAGCTTCGGTAATTGGGTGAGAAACTAATCGATTATTAATGTCACGCGGGATTCGATCCCAAGTCAAAACCACCAAGTCTGGCACAATCGCTCGATCGCCAAAGGTACATCGCAACTCAGAAAAGGCACGGGCAACTTTACGAGTTTTCAAAGCCGCATTGATGGCCGCGCCCAAGTCCATTTGCAGTGCACTATGCTCAATTTGCGGCATTGGTTTTTGAATGATTTTGCCGTTGATGAATTCACTGGCCGGCTGGGTATCGGGCAGGGCCAAAAACTGGTTTAGATCGATCGCCTCTGGGGCTGACTCAGCAGCAACCGGAGCGCTTAGGCTAGCGGTCATTTACCGATCCTCCAAAACCGATGCAGTGGGCTATCTCTTCCCAGGATAGCGACTGGTTCTGACTAAATTCAAATCCGCTGCTCATCCAGCCAGCGTTGCAAAATCGCCGCCGCCGCATAGCGATCGATGCTGCCCTTGTCTCGCGAGGGTTGGAGGCCGCGCGATCGCAACAGTTCCTCGGCTTCCACCGAACTCAGCCGCTCGTCCACCAACACAAACGGCAGCCCGATCGCCGTGGCGTAGCGCTTGGCCCACTTGCGGGCGTTGCGGGTTTGGGCGCTGTCTTCCCCGTCCATCGTCAAGGGCAACCCGGCAATCAACACCGTGGCCTGGCGCTCTTGGACGATCGCCCGCAACGCCGCCACATCTTGCTCAAAAGATTGCCGCTCGATCGTGGCGATCGGGCTGGCCAGTAACCCAAGGCGATCGCACCCCGCCACCCCAATTCGTTTGCGCCCAATATCCAGGGCGATCGCCGCCACTTCTGTCATGGTTGTTGATCTCTAACCGGCTCAATTCATCCCAAATAAATCGGGGCAGGCCCAGCCCACCCCGATTCACGTGACTATTATTTTGGCAGTCATCTCGTAGGGGCGTAACGCCTTACACCCTCCCCCAGTCACCCACTTTTTAGCCGTTACCCTTGTTGCGCAAATCCAGGTTTTTCTTCACCAGCCAAGCCGCAAAGCCCAACACCAAAATCCCCAACACGATCTTAGAAACCGGGCTGAGATATTCGTCAACCAGCTCATAGTTAGAGCCGAGTTTGTAGCCCAAGGTGGTGAGGGCTGCTGTCCAAATGATCGTGCCGAGGGTGGTGTAAATCGTGAAGGGAACGATCGGCATTTCTTCAATCCCCGCCGGGAGTGAAATCAGTGTCCGAATTCCCGGAACCATCCGACCCAAAAACACAGCTTTAGCGCCATGCTTCTGGAACCAGGTTTTGGATTTCCCCACGTCCTCGCCGGAAATGCCGATCCATTTGAAGTATTTATCTGCCCAGCGTTCTAGGCGCTCTTCGTTAACCAGTTTGCCAATGTAGTACCAGGGATAGGCTCCCAACACCGTACCGATTACACCCGCTGCGATCGCCGGAATCAGTTCTAGGTTGTTATTGGGCTGCGAAGCCGTAAACCCCGCCAAGGGCATGATCAATTCGGAAGGAATCGGCGGAAATAGGTTTTCCAAAAACATTAGGAACCCAATGCCGAAATAGCCCAGGGAACCAATAATTTCAACAATCCACTCTTTCATAGAAAGCAAGAATAACGCGGTGAACAAAATCGGTGAGTTGGGTGTGCGATCGCGAAATCAAACATCAAGCCCTTGAGGGCAAGACAAGGGGCTTCAGCCCCTTGCCCCGCACTAGGAATGAGGGTTCAGACTGGGGCGATTATGTGCCTTCAGTCCAGGAGTTCATGTACTCGATCTGTTCAGCGGTCAGGGAGTCGATCGCGATGCCCATGGCCGCCAGCTTCAGACGAGCGATCTCTTGATCCACCTCATCGGGAATCGAGTAGAGACCCGGCTCCAGTTGGCCCTTGTTCTTCACCAAATATTCGCAAGCCAGGGCTTGGTTGGCAAAGCTCATGTCCATCACGGCGCTGGGGTGGCCTTCCGCCGCCGCCAGGTTCACCAAGCGACCTTCGCCCAACACCACCACGGACTTGCCGTTGTTCAGGCGATATTCTTCGGTGAAGTTGCGGACGGTCTTCACTTCCGACGATTGGGCCTTCAGGGCCTTCAGGTCGATTTCCAAATCGAAGTGACCGGAGTTGCAGACGATCGCCCCGTCCTTCATCTTGGCGAAATGCTCGCCGCGAATCACGTGCTTGTTGCCGGTGACGGTGATGAACAGGTCGCCCAGGGCGGCGGCTTCGTCCATCGGCATCACGCGGAAACCATCCATCACGGCTTCGATCGCCGGGACGGGCAGCACTTCGGTGACGATCACGTTTGCGCCCAAACCGCGCGCCCGCATGGCCGTGCCCTTACCGCACCAGCCATAGCCAGCAACCACCACGGTTTTGCCGGCCAACAGGACGTTGGTGGCGCGGATGATCCCGTCGAGGGTCGATTGGCCCGTGCCGTAGCGATTATCGAAGAAATGCTTGGTTTGCGCGTCGTTGACGTTCATGGCCGGGAAGGTCAGCACGCCATCGCGCAGCATGGCCCGCAAACGGACGATGCCGGTGGTGGTTTCTTCGGTGGTGCCAATCAGGTCAGCGATTTGGTCTTGGCGCTGTTGGATCAGGGTGGCGGTCACGTCGGAACCGTCATCAATGATCACGTTCGGCTTGTGGTCGAGGGCAATGTTCACGTGGCGCAGATAGGTTTCGGTATCTTCACCCTTGTAGGCAAAGACCGAGATGCCTTCATCAACCACGAGGCTGGCGGCCACGTCGTCCTGGGTCGAAAGGGGGTTGCTGGCAATCAACACGGCATCCGCGCCACCGGCCTTGAGGGCGATCGCCAAGTGGGCGGTTTCGGTGGTGACGTGGCAACAAGCAACCAGACGCAAACCGGCGAAGGGCTTTTCGGTGGCGAAGCGATCGCGGATTTGGCGCAGCACCGGCATTTCTCGACCCGCCCATTCAATCCGTTGGCGACCCATGGGGGCCAAGGACAGGTCTTTGACTTCGTGTTTCACCAGTTGCGGCAAGCTTACGGGCGCGACGGTCATTGGGTTAGCAATTCCTTACTTGAATCGTTGAGGGGGGAGGGGCAGGCAGCTAGGGCGATCGACCGGATCACATCCGGCTGAGGGGAGATCGTTAGCCTCTTGCAGGTCAACTCAATCAGTGTATCAACTTCGTAACCTGGTGACCGGTCGCCAGGGTTTAGGATCGCCCTCAGGGCGCGGGAAACAAGCGAAAGCTGCTCAAATGGAGACACGGGATGACAACCACAGTGGCGATCGAACAACTAACGCTCCAGGATCTGGAACAGCGGTTGGGTCTCCAGCGCAGTGATGATCCTGATTTCTTTCGGGAGTGGCGCGATCGGTTGCCGGAGTTGGGGGCGATCGAGCGCGATCGGCTGCAACGCATTCAAGCCAGCTATGCCAACTTGGAGCGGCGATCGGTGCTCGAAAATACGGCCAAGTTGGCAGTGGTGGCTCCGCTGTTGGATCTCGCCGGTTTCTTTTGCCGCCGTTCTATATGGATACGGAAACTTCAGTAGAAATTGTGGGCGATCGCCCCGTGGACGCTAACCCAATGGGGGGCGAAAAGCTGCGCGGCCGGGTGGATATTTTGGTGTTGATGGGTCGTTTGTGGGTGTTAGCGATCGAATTCAAGCGGGCTGAATTTTCAGTCAAGGTGGGGATTCCGCAGGTGTTGGGCTATATATTGGCAGCGGCCCCCGATCGACAAGCGCGGTTTAGCTTAGTCACCAATGGCAGTAGTTTTGTATTTTTAAAATTAGCCAAGGTGCTGACATTTCCTGATGATGCCGATACGCCTCTCTACAGTTGGCAGTACGACAAATCACCAGAATTAATTCTCAATCGCGCGGATGATTTGGCCACGGTTTTGCAAGTGATGAAAAAACTCGGGGCGATCGTTAGCCAAAGCGCTTGAATTGGCGTTTGATCCCAATGAAACATCCTGCTTTAGAATAAGGAGTCTCGATCGCCCCGCCAGAGCCATGAGCAACCAACCCCGCCGCTACCACATCACCACCTTCGGCTGTCAGATGAACAAGGCCGACTCCGAGCGGATGGCCGGCATCCTCGACACCATGGGTTTTGCTTGGACTGAAGAACCCGAAGAAGCGGATCTGATTCTCTACAACACCTGCACGATTCGCGACAACGCCGAACAAAAGGTCTATTCCTACCTCGGACGGCAGGCCAAGCGCAAACAAGCCAACCCTGACCTGACGATCGTGGTGGCCGGCTGCGTTGCCCAACAGGAAGGCGAGCAACTGTTGCGGCGCGTGCCCGAGGTGGACTTGATCATGGGGCCGCAGCACGCCAATCGCCTGGAAGACTTGCTGGAGCAGGTGTTCAACGGTAGCCAGGTGGTGGCCACGGAACCCGTCCATATCATGGAAGACATCACGAAGCCTCGCCGGGATAGCAACATTACGGCTTGGGTGAACGTGATTTACGGTTGCAACGAGCGCTGCACCTATTGCGTCGTGCCCGGGGTGCGCGGCGTGGAGCAATCGCGCTATCCCGAGGAAATTCGCCGGGAAATGGAGGAATTGGGTCGCCAGGGCTACAAGGAAGTGACCTTGCTGGGCCAAAACATCGATGCCTATGGGCGCGACTTGCCCGGAAGCTTGCCCGACGGACGGCATAAGTACAACTTCACGGACTTGCTGCGGGAAGTGCATGACGTGGCAGGCATTGAGCGGTTGCGCTTTGCCACCAGCCACCCGCGCTACTTCACGGAGCGGCTGATTCGCACCTGTGCCGAGCTGCCGAAGGTTTGCAAGCACTTCCATATTCCATTCCAGTCGGGCGACAACGAGGTGCTGAAAGCGATGTCGCGTGGTTATACCCACGAGCGCTACCGGCAAATCATCGACACGATTCGCCGCTACATGCCCGATGCGTCGATTAGCGCCGATGCGATCGTTGGTTTCCCCGGTGAAACGGAGGAGCAGTTCCAAAACACGCTGAAGCTGGTTGAGGATATTGGCTTTGATCAGCTCAATACGGCGGCCTATTCGCCTCGGCCGGGTACGCCTGCGGCCCTGTGGGACAACCAGTTGGATGAGGAAACCAAGAGCGATCGCCTGCAACGGTTGAACCATCTGGTGTCGGTCAAGGCGGCGGAGCGATCGCAGCGCTATTTTGGCCGCACGGAATACGTGTTGGTGGAAGATGTGAACCCGAAGAATCCGAGCCAGGTGATGGGCCGCACCGATGGCAATCGGTTGACCTTCTTTGCGGGAGATTTTGCAGAACTGCGCGGCAAAATTGTCCCCGTCAAGATTACGGAGGTACGAGCCTTCAGTTTGACCGGTGAGGCTTTGTTGCCCGCTCTTTGCTAAGACAACCTATTCATATTGGGTGCATATTGGGCGGCGATCGCCCTGAGGTGCGAATTCCCTGGGAGCACAGCCCAAATTAGTTCGCCCAAATTAGTTCGCCCAAATTAGTTCGCCAAAGCTAGTTAAGCCCGTTAGGCCAAGGCCGCTCGCGGCGCGTTCGTGCTGCTGGTGGCCTTCTGGTTGAGGGTTTCCAGGGCAGCGGCGGCGGCGGATTTTTCGGCTTCTTTTTTGGAGCGGCCTTGACCGGTTCCTAAAATCCGAGACCCCAACGAAACTTGGCAGGAAAAGAGGGGGTTGTGATCCTGTCCGGCAATCTTTTGGGTATTGTATTTTGGCAGGGAAAGACCACATTTGTGGGCCCATTCTTGCAGTTGATTTTTCACATCAAGGCTCGATCGCGCCTGGAGTTCTTCGATCGGCACTGCGTCAAACAAGGCTTCCACAAAGGGGCGAACAATCTCCACATCCCCATGTTGATCGAGATAGTAGGCCCCGACCAGAGCTTCAAAAGCGCTGCTGAGTAGGTTGGGATTATGGCGACCTCCCATCTGCTCAACCCCTCGGCTCATGCGCAGTTGCTGACCCAAATTCAGGGCGATCGCAAACTGAGCCAGTTGCTTTTCATCAACGAGGGCCGATCGCCGCCGGGTCATTTCGTCCTCGCCCAAATCGGGAAAGCGGCGATACAAATAGGCCCCACTAACAAAGGTCAAAATTGCATCACCCAAAAATTCCAGTCGCTCGTTATCCTCACCGAGTCGTGGATTTTCCCGCACGAGCGATCGATGGGTGAGTGCCTGAATCAACAGGCTTTGGCAGTTGAACCGAGGCAGCTCCGGCACCAAGTGGGGCATCAGCGACGTTTGGGCGATCGACTCCTGAACAGCAAGGGATTTGGCAGGTCGCGGCCAGGTAACCACCCTAGGGCGTTCGGAACCAGACGGCTGTTGAGCAAAGGCGGTCATAACGGCGTTGAGTCCTTGGATTGGGAGACTTTGGGCATTGGCAATGGGCCAGTGATCCTAAATAGGCAAGAGGCACAACAACAGGACAACTAAAGTTGGGAGCGCCAGCCACCCAATGCAATCACAACTACGGCGCAGCGTCTGATCTTGAATCTCAGCCGAGTTGCTAGCTATGTGGGCTGCGAACCTCAGGACTTTGGCGACTGTTGGCGTTCTTGCATATCAAACCTTTACCGAAACTGGAGCAGAGCTTAAACCCCTATTGGGTTTGGCAGATTATGAGTAGAGATTGTCTTATATGGTTAATACCGTATCGATCAATCGTAAAAAACTCGGGAAGACAATTCTTCAATTCAAACCCGCTCTAAGGGTAGTTTACCGCGCTCGAATAGTTGCAGGCCAAAGCATTGGGGGCTTTTTAAAGGTTTCATCAAGCCCCTTGATCATGAGTGACAGATATCAAATTGGCACGCGATCGCCCAAAGGACTCTTGCTCCTCCATCTAAGAGGATGTCTGAGAAGTATCTTTTAGTGCGGGCCCGGCATCGACACAAGCATTAATAGAAGCGTCAATTATTTTAGGGGCAAGGAGTTTCAGCCCCTTGTCTATGTCGATTGCTGGGGTATCCAGAGCAGCAACTTTGGCTTTTCAGACATCCTCTAGGAGGGCAAATTAATACTAGGAATTGGCGCGATGGATCGGTAACACCACAAGGATTTCCGTTCCTCGATTGAGGGCCGATCGACAGATCAGTTGTCCCCGATGATGTTCCACCACAATTTGATAGGTAATGCTTAGCCCCAAGCCCGTTCCCATGCCCACGGGCTTGGTGGTGAAGAACGGATCGAATAATTTGGGTTGAATGGCTTCGGGAATTCCGGGGCCATTATCCGCGATCGTGATGGTGAGGTGCTCAGAATCGGACAGGGCTGTGGCAATCCGAATTTGACTCGGTTGATTGAGGCATTCTTGGTAGCTTCGTGATCGATCGCGCTCATCCAAGGCATCGATCGCATTGGTCAGCAAATGCATCAACGCTTGATTGAGTTGTCCTGCAAAACAGTCGATCGGGGGAACAGAGCCATAATCACGAATAGTTTGAATTTCCGGACGTTCATTCTGCTCCCGCAATCGATAGCCCAAAATCGTGAGGGCACTCTCGATCGACTCATGCAAATCAATTGTTTTGAATTCTGCCTCGTCCAGCCGCGAAAACACTCGCAGGGATTTCACAATATCGCGAATCCGACCAGTGCCCACTTCCATCGAAGAAAACACGCGATCTAAATCACCTTGAATGAATTCCAAATCGCTTTCTTGAATCGCCTCTTGCAAATGTTGGGGAGGGTTGGGATAGGCTTCTTGATAAAGCGCCACTAGGGCTTGCAACTCCTGGGCATAGTTCTTGGCATGGTAGAGATTGCTATAAACAAAACCCGCTGGATTATTAATTTCATGGGCAATGCCTGCCACCATTTTGCCCAGACTAGACATTTTTTCCGAATGGACGAGGCGACTTTGAGCCTGGTGTAGCTCGCTCATATATAAATCAGCCCATTCAACCAATTGATTAAACGCTATGGATAAATCGGCAGTGGTTCTATCCTCTTGGGTAATCGATGCCCTTAATTTTAAGTTGTTCTCTGTGGTCACTTTCTGAACTGTTTCAGTCAGCTCCAACAGGGGTGTTGTGATCGTTTTGCCGGCCATCAATGACAGGAAAATTCCCAATAGCAAACTCACGAACAAACTACCGCCTACAATCAGCGCCTGAATTTGTCGAATTTCCTGTAGTTGGTCAGTGCCAACATTTTCCTGTTCTTCTACTTTTTCCGCAGTAGTCAGAAGTTCTTGGTGAATGCTGTTCAGTTCTAAATAGAACGATCGATAGGCATCACTCACCAGAAAGTTCACCAGAGTCTGATGGGCCACCTCATATTCCTGAGTCGTGTATCCCGGCCGAAGGGTCAATGACTGTAGCAAGGGAGAAGCAAAGCGCTGATAGTGGCGCATGGACTCATTGAGGCGGTTCATTAATTTCTGCCACTGAGCCGCATCGATTCCATCTTCCTTGTCTTTCATAGTGACCGAGAATTCCACCAACTCTCGGCGCAACTCCGCCAATTTATCGAGGTGTTGTCGTTGGCGATCTTGGAATTGTGATGGATAGCGCAACAAGTACAAAGACTCGAATGGGTAATTAAGAATAACCATCCAGTCGTCTGCAAAGTGCGCTAATTCCTCTTGGCGAATATCAGCAGCCCGAATTTCCGCCACCGTTTGGATGGCATAGCGGTTGCCCACAAATAGGCCAACACTGGTTCCCAAAATGGCTGTAAAAATTGCTGTTCCAGAAGCCCAACACACTTTCCGCGCAATGCTCCAATCGCGCGAAAAATGATTCAAGAGTCGTTGATATTTCCCGATCGTGAGGTCTGCCAAACGCCGTGACCAATTTCCTCGGGCAGCCGATTGAGGACGCGACCAAGGATCCTGTGGAGGGGATGATTGCAGCACGGTACGAGACTTGGCGATCATGGAGAATCAGTCCTGCAAGGAGAGTGAAGCACGACTGGCACAATGGGAAACATGACTCATGAAACTTCACTGAGAAAAGCTGGCTCAATTGATCCTGAAGACTCAACGGAGTTGGATCAATTTTTCAGGCTAATTTCAGTCTTGATTAAGCTTCATTTTCGAGAAATTGAAAAATTATGGATTAATGGCCACTATGGTTGGGGCGATGATTTGGGCGATCGCTCGGTGGGGCAATTCAGACGGGGATTTCTTGAGGAAATTGAAATTCAGATCTGAGATCCGAATTCGTCAATTCATGACCACAATCACCATTCAAAGATTGACAATCAAAGATTAGCAACCAAAGATTGTTTGGCTGATGATTTCTACCGAGAATTTTTGCCCAGATTTAGAGCCAAAGCAATTTTGGCAAGTGGGGTTCATCAGCATAGGCCGATTCAAATTGATGCCAATCGATTCAAATCAACTCAAGTGATTCAACTTGGGTAAATTAGTGAATCAAGTGAATTGGGTGAATGAATTGAAGCGGACTGGGCAGTGACGATTCCGCAAAAACCAAGATTTAGCAATGCGTTTAGGGTTGTTGTATTTGACTTTACTCGCCAAGTGTAAAAATCTAGGGAAGATAGAGGAAAATTTACATCAAACCTAGGAAAAACGGGCTTTTTGGAGGATTTCGCTAAAAAATCTTGGCACAGAGGTCGATCGAGGTGTAAGGCCTGTCGTTATTTCCTGAAATCGGGTGAAAACGGTTGATTTTCGATGCCTCAACCGCCGTAGCAAGGGGCTTAAGCCCCTTGTCTTTGCTGATCCACTAGGGTTGGAATCAGGGTTTTGAACGATCGACACGCCCTGATGCCCTTGGGGGTGGATGGCCAGGGAATGGCGGGCTAGGCACAACCTAGACACAACTCTTAGCAACCTGTGATTAACTGGTAGCTACGTTGACCATTGCTGGCAAACGGGTCTTAATTTGGGTGAATGGAACGATTGGCAACATGAGCAATCCCCTGCGTATTGGACTGTTGTTTGGTGGGCGATCGGGCGAGCATGAGGTGTCGATTCGATCGGCCGCGGCCGCGGCTCGGGCCCTGCAAGCAGACAGCAATCGCGATCGCTATCAGGTGTTGCCGTTCTATTTGCAAAAGGATGGGCTTTGGCAAGGGCCAGCGGTGGCCCAAGGGGTTTTGGAGTCGGGGCAACCGTTGCCGAGTGACGATCGCCCCGTCGATCGCGCGGCGCTCTGGCAATTTCCACCCGAAGCCAGCACGGTGGATGTGTGGTTTCCGACGTTGCACGGGCCCAATGGGGAAGATGGGTCAGTCCAAGGGCTGTTGCAACTGATGCAGGTTCCCTGGGTTGGGTCGGGGGTGCTGGGATCCGCAGCGGGCATGGACAAGATCGCCATGAAGATGCTGTTTGCCCAGGCGGGTTTGCCGCAAGTGGCCTATCGATTGGTGACTCGATCGAAAGTTTGGTCAAATCCTTGCGTGTTTCCGAAGCTTTGCGATCAGCTTGAGGCGGATTTGGGCTATCCCTGTTTTGTGAAACCGGCGAATCTAGGATCCTCCGTGGGCATTGCCAAGGCCCGATCGCGTGCTGAGTTGGAAGCGGCCCTGGACAGTGCAGCCAGTTTCGATCGACGAATCATTGTGGAAGCGGCGGCGGGGGGCAAACCACGGGAGGTGGAATGCGCCGTGCTGGGCAATGATCAGCCGATCGCCTCGGTGATTGGGGAAATCACCTTCGAGAGCGAGTTTTATGACTACGACACCAAATATTCCGACGGGGCGGCGGATTTGGTGATTCCGGCAGCCTTGCCCGCCCCGGTGGTCGATCGCCTGCAAACCATGGCCAAGGAGGCTTTTTTAGCCCTCGATTGTGCTGGGTTAGCGCGGGTTGATTTTTTCTATGTGGAAGCCACGGGCGAAATCTTTTTGAACGAGATCAACACGCTGCCGGGTTTCACCGCCACCAGCATGTATCCCCAATTGTGGGAAGCGACCGGAATTCCCTTTCCGGAATTAGTACACCGATTGGTAACGCTAGCAATTGAACGTCATACCGTGGCACAAGGGGCGCAGTAAATGACGGCTGGAGCATCGCGATCATCTTCTTTACCGGATGGGGAATCGAATCCTTTTGATGCGGCCCTGAAGCGAGGATCGCCCCAGTTGCCTGCCTTGCCGCCGCGCCCGATGCCGCCGGCCGCGCCCGCTCCGCTGCCGCGCTATGGGCCGCCACCGCCGCTATCGGCTCCGTTGCCGCGATCGCCCCAACCGCTGCCCACACCGGCCCCAAAGCCTGAACCAGCACCCAGAGCAGAGGCGCTGCCCCAGCCCGGCGATCCTGATCGCAGCGGCTCGATCGTTGGTGCAAATCGCCCTCGATCGATCTCCATAGACCGCACTGGGCTAGACCGCACCGGACTGGATCGCACTGGACTAGACCCCACTGATCAACCTAGTCAATCTAGATCCGCCGACCAGGATTCAGCCCAGCCCAATCCTACCTTCGGAAATCGCGGGCGATCGCGCCATCGTCGGCCCGGACGATTGAGTGACGGAACCGGGGCCACCTCAACGGCCCTCGCCCCGATCGGGCGATCGCGTCGTCGTCGGCCGTCACCGGCCTGGCTGGCCCAAATGCCAACGGTGGTGACCGCTTTGGAACGCCTGTTGCGGGGGCGGGTTTTGATTGGGCTATTTGTGTTTTGGGCTTTGTTTTGGCTGGTGGGCGGCGTGGCGATCGTCCGCTTGCTGAAGATGGATCGCCCAGCGGAAGTGATTCCGTTGCAAGTGGGGCAAAACCCAGAGGTTTCAGGGGCGATCGGGAACACCGCCAGCCCCAGCCCCGCGCCGTCTCTCCTGCCCACCGATAGTGAGCGCCGTTTTCAGCAAAATTCCACCACCGCCAACGCTCCGGCCAATGGCTTCGGAGAATTGCAGCCCATGGTGCGACCGCAGCGATCGGGCCCACCGTTGGGACTATTCGCCGGAGTGGTGGTGCTCTGTAGCCTGGGCGCTTGGGTGCGCTTGCAACAAATGGGTCGCAGGCCCTAGGGTCTGTCGTCAAATCACTTGAAACCCTGATTCCACCGTTAGCAGATCGTGGGGGGCAAGGGGCTTAAGCCCCTTGTTACGACGACTGGGACATGGAAAATCAATTGTTTCCGCCTGATCCTAGAAAATGACAACAGGCCCTAGGGCGCTCATGCAAATTAAGCGCTAGAGAACGAGTCGGGCGATCGACCGGCAAAGTCTAGACTCCCCCATCCATCAGCTTGATGGCCTTTGTGGTTGAATTTTGTGGTTGAATTTCGGTCTACACAGAATTTCGGTCTACACAGAATTTCGGTCTAGACCAAGAATCAGGCAATATCCAGGGTTGCGAACCAAACCGTTGCGATCGGGCAACAGGAGAACTGAATTTGGCCTTGCGCATTCAACAGCTACAGCAATGGAAACAACAGGGTCGCCCGATCGCGGCTCTCACGGCCTGGGATTGGCTGTGGGCCCGTCTGCTCGATCGCGCGGGGGTTGATCTGCTGCTGGTGGGCGACTCCCTGGCCATGGTGGCCCTGGGCCACAAAACCACCCTGCCCCTGACCCTCGACCAAATGATTCACCACGCGGCCGCCGTTGCCCGTGGGGTGGAGAGCGCTTTGGTGGTGGTGGATTTACCCTTCTTGACCTACCAAGCCAGTGAGGCAGAAGCCATCGCCTCCGCCGGTCGGATTTTGAAGGAAACCGGGGCACAGGCCGTGAAGCTCGAAGGGGGCTATCCCGAAATGGCCGCCACCGTGGCTCGGTTGGTGCGATCGGGCATTCCCGTCATGGGCCATGTGGGCCTCACCCCCCAATCGGTGAATCAACTGGGTTATCGACAACAGGGTCGCAGCCCCGCTGAGGGCGATCGGATCCTAGCCGAAGCCCTCGCCCTAGAAGCGGCCGGTGCGTTTGCCATTGTTTTGGAGCATGTGCCCGCCACCCTGGCCGAGCGCATTACCCGACAACTCACCATTCCCACCATCGGTATCGGGGCGGGCAATGCCTGCGATGGCCAAGTGCTGGTGACCGCCGACCTGTTGGGTTTGAGCGACCAAACCCCGCCCTTCGCCAAAACCTACGCGGATTTGGGAGCAGCGGTAATTGCGGCGGCGGAAACCTACTGCCAAGAGGTGCGATCGGGACAATTTCCACCGGCTCCCCTACCAGCCGCTGCCCAGACTCACCAGTCGATCGGCTCCTGATTCGCGTCTCCTCCTTGGCTTCTGATTGGGGCCCACATCACCCCATCAGGCCCAGTGCCCAGCGTTTTGGCCACCGGCCCCTCAAGAAGGCGCATTGGGCTGCCAAAGCGGAATCGTAATTTCAAACGTGCTGCCTGCCCCAGGGGTCGAATCGCAAATCAGCGTCCCCCCGTGTTTTTCGGTCACAATTTGGTAGCTAATGGACAATCCCAGCCCCGTGCCCTTGCCCACGGGCTTGGTGGTATAGAACGGGTCAAACAGCCGCTGCTGCACCTCCTGCGGAATTCCCAGACCGTTATCTTGAATCCGAATAATCGCTTGCTCTCCCCGGCGTTCCGTCATAATCCGAATTCGGCTCGGGTTCGCTTGCATTTCCGCCATCGATCGCTGCTGATCTCGTTCCTCCAAGGTGTCGATCGCGTTGACCAAAATATTCATAAACACCTGATTGAGTTGCCCCGCGTAGCACTCAATTTCTGGCAATGTTCCATACTCTCGAATTACCTCAATACCCAACCGATTATTCTTCGGTTTCATCCGCCCATTCAAAATCGTCAGGGTGCTATCCAATCCCTCATGGATATTCACCACCTTCATTTCCGCCTCATCCATGCGGGAGAAAATCCGCAGCGATTGCACAATTTCCTTAATTCGCTCTGCCCCCAATTTCATCGAATCAAGCATTTTGGGCAGATCAATCATCAAAAAGTCCAGATCAATTTCCTCAATGAGGTCAGCGATCGGCTGTTCTAAATCAGGATAAAAGTCGCGATATAACGCCACTAATCGCAATAGATCTCTGCTGTAATCTTCCGTATGAGCTAAGTTGCCATAAATAAAGTTCACGGGATTATTAATCTCATGGGCTACCCCGGCCACCAACTGCCCCAAACTCGACATTTTTTCCTGTTGCACCAATTTGGTTTGGGTCAGGCGCAATTCTCGCAATGCTTGCTCCAGGGCGATCGCCTTGGCCCGGGCTTCAGCGGCGGCCATTTCGGTTCGCTCCAACAAATCTGCCTGATTTTTAGCGATCGCCACCTGATTCACCACCGCCTGCACCAACGCCACCTCATCCGGCTGCCATCGATGCTCATGGGACATCTGCAAGCAAGAAATTACTGCCATTCGGGAGCCATGAATTCGCACCGGCACCATGAGGAGCGATCGAACCTTCATCCGCGACAGGGTTAGCCGCTCTCGCAAAGGCAGTTGCTGCACATCGTCAATTTGCACCACCTCCATACGGGTTAGCCCTGCCAGCAACGAGCCAAACTGGGACTCATGGTAAGTACCAATCACCGAGGGAATGGCCGGATCTCTCGCTTCCGCCACGATACTCCAAGCCCCCTCTGCCAACACTTCAGTTGCTGAATCAGTTGCTGAATTGGTCACCAATATTGTTTCTGTGGCCGGCTGGTCAGCTTGCTGGTCAATTGGCTGGTCAGTTTGTTGATTAATTGGCTCACCGAGTTGCTGATCCTCCAGTGGCTGAGCTAACTGATTGAGCTGATTGAGCTGATTGAATTGATCAATTGGTTGATGCACTTGATCATGAACCGGTTGGTCATACAGGGCAAAGGTCGTTAGATCAACCCCCAAGGCTAGGCGAATTTCCTCCAAGGCAAACCCAATCACCTGTTCCTTGGAGCCATGAATGCTTTTGCGAATTTCCGTTGACAGGGTGTTAATCAGCCGCTCCCGTTCCACCTGTCGTTGCAAACAGTGCTGGGAATCTCGCAAGGCCTGTTCCACCTGCTTCAGGGCTGCAATGTTGCGGGCCACGTTTGACAAATATTCCACCTGTCCATTGCGCCCGTAATGCACCAGAGCCACTTGGGACACGGGAATCGGATTCCCGGTTCGATCGCAAAATAAGCCTTCCCCTTGCCACACGCCTTCCTGCAACAACTGGGGAAACTGCTCTTGAATTAGGTTCCGCTCTGAAGGGTGGAGCAACTGGGCAATGTTCAAGCGCAAAATTTCCTCGGCGCTGTAGCCCAACATGGCGCAACCAGCAGGGTTGACATAGGTTAAGTTGCCGTGAATGTCGGTGGTTCCCACAAAGTCCGTGGTCGCCTCCAAAATGGCTAACAGGCGCTGTTGTTCCCGTTCAATTTGCTTGCGCTCCGTGGTGTCGATCGCCACCAACAGCAATCCGGTAATTGCGCCCGTGTGATCTCGCAGGGGCGTTTTGGCCACGTCAAAATCACGCAATTCGCCGGCCGCATTGGGAAACTGCTCTTCAACCTGAATCGTTTTCCCGAGGGAAAGGCAGCGTTGATCGGACAGCAGACAAACGCGGCAGGACTCTTCTCCCAGCACGTCTTGATAGTGATTGGCCGCCAGCAGGGTGGATTCTTCGACACCAAAGGTTTGACAGAGGGGCCGATTGGCCAACTGCACTCGCCCTTTGGCATCCGTGAGCCAAATCAGCAGGGGAGCCGTGTCCAACACGGTGCGCAGGGTACGCTCCTGTTCCATCAGACGAATTTCGGCCTGTTTGCGTTCGGTGATGTCTGTGTCCACCCCCACCCACTCGCGGATGGTTCCATCGGCTTCCAGGACGGGCACACCCCGCACCACCATGTGGCGATATTCACCATCGACGCGGCGCAACCGATGCTCAATTTTGTAGGGCTGGCGCTGTTGTCGGGCCGTTTGCCAAGCTTCTTGGGTATAGCCGCGATCGTCGGGGTGAACGGCCATCAACCAACCTTGGCCGCAGTAGTCCGCAAAGGATTGGCCGGTGAAGTGGGCCCAGTGGGGCATGGGTTCGGTCACTTCTCCATCGGCGTTGGTGCGCCAGAGGGTTTGGCCCATGGCTTCCACCAGGCAGCGATAGCGTTCTTCGCTTTGGCGCAGGCGATCTTCGGCCAGGATGCGGGCGGTGATGTCGGTGGCAATGGACAGACAGCCAATCATGTCCCCCTGTTCGTTGCGAAGGGGGGCGTTTTGCCACTCGCAAAGGATGATGCGGCCGTCGCGGGTGCGGTTGTAGTTGCGGAACCGGCTGCCACCACGACCGGTCATCAGATCGGCAATCAGGGCATAGACTTTGGGCTGTTCGTTTTCGGGCAGGATTCGATCGAACGGTTGATTGATCATGTCTTCGGCGGTGTAGCCGAAGAGTTCGGTGGCGGCACGGTTCCAGGTGATGATGCGCCCATCGGAGAGCCATTCAATGATGGCAACGGGGATACGTTGCACCAGGGATGACCAGCGCTTTTTTGAGGACTGGAGAGCCTGTTCGGTGGCTTTGCGATCGGTTACGTCAAAAATCACCCCATCCAGCCACATCAGTTGTCGGTTGTGGTTGAAGCTGGGTTGTCCTTGTTCCACCACCCAACGCAGTTCGCCGCTGACGTGGCCAAGCCGATACTCGACGCGGTAGGGTTGCTGCTGGGCGATCGCGGCTTGGATTTCCGTCCACACCCGATCGCGGTCTTCGGGGTGGGTGAGGTCTTGCAGGGTGCGATTGCGATATTGAACGAAGGTTTCGGCTCGGTAACCGGTGAGATGTTCGATCGCCTCGCTGGCAAACAGCAATGTCCGTTCCCGATCGCCCAAACAGCGATAGATCACGCCGGGAACATTGGCCACCATGGTGCGGAAGCGCTCGTTGTTGTCTCGCAAGGCGGTGTCGGCCTGTTCTTGGGCCAAGCGCAGCACGCGCCGCTCGGTGATGTCTTGGGCAACGGCGTAGATCAGATCCTGGGCCCGATCCCAAAAGAAATTCCAGCGAAACCAACGATAGGTTCCGTCTTTGCGTCGGTAGCGATTTTCCAGGACGCGGGTGGGGGTTCCTTGGGGTGAAAAGTGAGTTTCCGCCTGGGTGCGGGTGCGATCGTCCGGGTGAACGTAATCGGTGAAAGGCCGCCCGATCGCCTCTTCCCGCCAGCCCAAAACCTGATCCCAGGTTTCGTTGAGAAATTGAAATTCTCCTTGACTGTTGATCGTGCAAAGGCAACTGCCCGATTGGATAAAAAGCTGTTTCCAGGCTTGCTCCATCACCACCCGATCGCTCACCACCCGCAGGGAAATGCAAACCAGGTTGTGCCCGGCATCGTTCGGCCCAAGGCCGCCATTGCCCCAGGGAGCCACCTCCCATTCCAACCAAAGGCCCGGATGGGGTGACCGTTGCAGCCAATGGGGTTGCTCTGAGCGCACGGTTTGCCCCTGACTGGCTCGGGCAATAGCCGGTTGCCAAAGGGTGGCCAGTTCTGGACAAAGGGTCATGACCGATTGGCCGGGGGTGGCTTCCGGCAGCGATAGCGCCGTTAACCAGGCCGGGCTGGCGGCCCAATAGCTCCCTTGGCCATCCACCAGAGCGATCGGCAGGGGCAACCCGGCCACAAGCTGTTGTAAAGCTGCCTCAGGGGTTACGGGAGGTTCCAACGGTTGCGAAGTCGCCGTCACGCAACCCCCATCGCCACCGGCGGGTTGCGGATCGCTAGATTGCGGAGCGTCGGGGTTGGTCATGGGTGGAAATCTCGGAAGGCAGGCGAAACAGGCGAACAAAAGCAGGCAAGCACAGGGCAGCATGAGCGGCCAACGTCAACCTCTGTCGCGCAAGCCCCAGCAGCGATCGCTAGGATTGGGTCTAGCATAGAAAAGCTCGCAGGGATTGCCAGTGATCCGCAACCTTGCTGCTTTGGTTCCTGCTGCCCTAGTCCCTGCACCGCCAGCCGTCATGAAAAGTTTTTTACAACAAACAATCGCGAGCATTCTGGGAACGCTGGTTGGCCTCACGATCTTCGCAGGTGGCAGCCTCCTGGGACTCATTGGTTTGATTACTTTTTTGGCGGCCCTGTCCAGCTCCTCGGAGCCAGTGGGTCTCAAGGGGCGATCGATGTTGGCGTTGGATCTGTCGCTGGCGATTCGGGATGAACCGGGCCAGGCAGAGGACTCGATCGATCGCTGGCTCAGCGATCGCCCTCGAACCATTCCCCTCAGGGTGTTGCTAGACACCTTGGCCCAGGCGGCCAAAGACCGCCAAATCACCGGTCTTTACCTTTACGACAGTGCCGGAACGGGCCCGATCGCGGGCTATGCCACCCTCCGGGAAGTGCGGGAAGCCATTCTGGAGTTTCGGAAAAAGAAGCCTGTCATTGCCTATGGCACGGATTGGGACGAGCGTACCTATTACCTAACATCCGCCGCCAATGAAACGCGGTTGCATCCGGCGGGAGGGCTGGAGTTCAACGGGTTGGCCGCCGAAAGCACCTTTTGGAGCGGGGCCCTTGAAAAATATGGCATTGGGGTGCAGTTTGTGCGGGCCGGCAAGTTCAAGTCGGCGGTGGAACCCTTTGCCCGTCGGGATTTCAGCCCTGAAAATCGGGCCCAAACAGCGGCCCTACTTCAGGATTTGTGGCAAACGGTGCTGACGGCGACGGGCCAAAGTCGCAAACAGTCGATCGCCCAGTTGCAAGCGATCGCCGATCAGGGAGGGTTGTTGCGCTCCGATCAGGCGGTGAAGCTGGGTTTGGTTGATCGCCTGGCCTATGACGACCAGGTGATTGAACGGGTGCTGAAACTGGCCGATCGGGAAGACAACAAACCCACCTTCCAACGGGTTGCAGTGGCTGACTATGCACGCCAAGTGGGAACCGTGGAAGCGGCCCAAAGCAAATTGGGCGATCGGCGCAAAAACGCAACGGGCCAAGAAATTGCCTTGCTCTATGCCACGGGCACGATGGTGACCCAAACCACAGACGGCGAGCGGGATGCGATGAATAGCACCGCGATCGCCACGGAACTGCGGAAGTTGCGTAAAAACGAGGATGTTAAGGCGATCGTTTTGCGAATTGACAGTCCCGGCGGCAGCGCCACCGCCGCTGACATCATTGCTCGGGAGGTGTCCTTGGCGGCTAAAGACAAGCCGGTGATTGTCTCCATGGGCGATGTGGCCGCCTCTGGAGGCTATTGGATTGCTGCGCCAGCCACGGAAATTTGGGCGGAACCCACCACCATTGCCGGGTCGATCGGGGTTTTTGGCCTGTTGCCTAACATCCAAAAACTGGGCGAGAACAATGGGGTGAATTGGGATGCGGTCACCACGGCTCCCTTTGCCAACATTGGCTCCGTGACCCGCAGCAAAACGCCCGCTGAGCTGGCCCTGCTGCAATCGTCGGTGGACTGGACTTACGATCGATTTTTGGATCACGTGGCCCAGTCGCGATCGATCGATCGGGCCAAGGTGGAAGAGCTGGCCCAGGGGCGGATTTGGTCGGGCAAAGCCGCAGCAGATTTGGGCTTAGTCGATCAGTTGGGGGGGTTAGATCAGGCGATCGCCGCCGCCGCCAAGGCCGCCAAACTGGGGAAAGACTGGGTGTTGGCGGAATATCCGCGCCGGGAACCCTTTGGCCTCAGTTGGCTAGAGGACAAGAGCCAAGCCCTCTGGAGTCGGTTGGGCTGGAGTCAGTCCCCCTTGATTGCGCGATCGCTGGCTCAGTTACCTTCGCAGTTGTGGCTCTTGAATGACGATCCCCGATCAACCTATGTTTGGTGGCCCGATCGGCTGGAAATTCGCTAGGCCAGCCACTGTTGAAAAGCCACCGTTAACCGGGCAGATCACCGGGAAAATCATTAATCAGGCAAATCATTAACCGGGAAAATAACTAACCAAGAAAATCATTGACCGGGAAAATAACTAACCGGGAAAATCATCGGGAAGCAGCCCCAGCAACCTTGCCACCCAACGGCTCAACTTCAACATTTTGTTGCTAACTGCAACCGAGACAGGCATCTGCACAGGCCGCCCGCGATCGAGATGGAATAATGGAGCCGGGCTAGGCAGCCCGACCCAAGCGGGAGGCCGCCACAAGCGAACACCAAAAAGGGCGAGCGAGAAGCATGAAGGGGCGCGCGTTTTTTTCAATTTTGGCGGCGATCGCAATTTCGCTGGTGGCGGCCGGGGCCGCCGGAGCTGTTTGGATTGCCACCCACAGCCCCCTGGGCTTGTTGGACGGTGTGGCTAATGCTCAGCCCGAAGCCGCTGTGATGATCCCCAAACAGGCTCCGGCCATGGTTTCGTTGTTGGTGAACCCCGATCGCGTGGAGGCCTTGCGCCAAGCGATCGCGCCCTTGGGTCGGCGCAGGGCGGCCCGCCACGAATGGCAACAGGCCCGCGATGCCTGGCTCACCCGTAGCGGCCTAACCTACGATCGCGATGTGCAGCCCTGGCTGGGGGATGAAGTGACCCTGGCGGTGACCACCGTGGACATCGATCGCGATCCCAACAATGGCCGGGAGCCGGGCTATTTGCTGGCAGCGGCCGCCAATGATCCCGATCGGGCCCGGGAATTCTTGCAACTGTTCTGGCAAAAACAAGCCCTGAACGGCATTAACCTGATTTTTGAGCAATACAAGGGCGTAAAAATCGTCCATGGGGAAGCGTTGGATCTGATTCCGCGCGGTTGGGCCAAACGCCTGGCCCAGGGCGGCCGAGTTTCGACCCAAACGGACTTGGCCACGGCCCTGGTGGCCGATCGCTTCGTGCTGGCCGCCAACGATCCCAAAGTCCTGCGGGATGCCATCAACAACATCCAAGCGGCTGACTTGAGCCTGTTGCGAGAACCAGACTATCAACGGGAATTGGCAGCGCTCCCGCCCGATCGACTGGCGATCGCCTACGTGAACCCCACGGCCTTGGGTGAACTCCTGGAACCCGCCACCGCCACCCGCCGCCGATCGAAAGCACTGTTACCCGCCGAGTGGTTGGCCGCACTGCCGGCCCACAGCGCCACCCTGTCCCTGAAGGCCGAGCGATCGGGCTTGGTCACCGAGGCCGCTTGGGTGGCGGCCGATGGCCTGACCCTGGTGGCGGCCGAATCTCCCCTCACGGAACCCGCCACCGCCACCCGCTATTTACCCAGCACCGCCACCATTGCCCTCAGCGGCACAAGCCTGCAACAACTCACCCAACAGTGGCAGCAAATCTTGGGCGACGGCCCCATCGCCCAGGCGATCGGCCCGCTGCTGAGTCAGGTGGCAACCAATTCAGGGCTAAATTTGCAAAACGACCTTTTGGCCTGGAACACCGAAGATTTTGCCCTGGGCTTAATTCCTGTGGAAGTGGGCGATCGGGCAGCGGAGCGGGCCTTGGGTGAATTTCCCGGCGATTGGGTCTTTGTGGCCCGCCGCACTCCCGAAACCGCCGCCGCACTCGATCGAATTGATGCCCTGGCCAAACAACAGGGCCTGACCCTCGGAACCCTGAACTTGGACAGCGACCAACTAGCCACCGTTTGGACGCAACTGATCGCACCGTCCAGCGCCGGCCTAATGGGTTGGCGCAATGCGGGTCAAGTTAGCACCCAAGTGCAAGGGGCCCGGGCCACGGTGGGAGACTACGAAATTTTGGCCACCTCCGTTCCCGCCTTGGCCGCAGCAGTGCAAGCGGGGCGCGATGAAACGGCCTCCCTCCTGGGCGATCACCTCTGGCAATCCGTTGTCACCACTCTGCCTGTCCCCAACGATGGCAACGTTACCCTGAGCTGGCCCGCTGCCCGCCCAGTGGTGCGCCGCTTGATCCCCCTGTTCCGGTTGGTGGAAGTGCCCCTGCGGCCCCTGTTCGATCGCCTCGATCGCCTGAGTTTCACCAGCGAAGGCGGCCCTGAAAATCTTCGCCGCTTCTCTTTGTTTGCCCACTGGACGAGCTGGTAACCCGATCGGGCGATCGGGTCGCGGCCCCATTCCGCCTTGGTCTTGTCTCGAAACTCAGTTTCCGAGCAACGGCCAATCAGCCAACCAGCAAAAATCAACCAGCAAAAATCAGCCCAAAAAATCCCACAAATCATAGAGGGGCGATCGATTAGTTCGATCGCCCCTCTATTACTCATTGACTTAATGATTCATGGACTCAAGGGGCCAACGCCCCAATGGGCAGCAGCACTCACCAACCCGCAGACATTGCCCTAGGACAGCGCTTCCAGATAATCCCGAACCTGGTTGCGGTGGCGCGGTTGGCGCAGTTTTTGCAAGGCCTTCGCCTCAATTTGCCGCACCCGTTCCCGTGACAAGTCCAGCGCCCGCCCAATTTCCGCCAAGGAATAGGGGCTGCTGTGACCCAAGCCAAACCGCATTTGAATCACGTCCCGCTCGCGGCTGGTCAGTTGTGCCAACAGTTGTTGCAAATCCCGTTGCAACGACTCCCGCATCAGGTTCTCTTCCGGCGAAGCGCTATCCGCCTCCAGCAGATCCCCCAACTCGGTGTCCTTGTCCTTGCCCACCTTTGTTTCCAGCGAAACGGCCCGGGGCACGCGCATCAACACCTCGCGCACCTGGGCGGGGGTCATATCCAACTCAGCCGCCACATCATCAAGGGTGGCCGTGCGGCCCTTGGCTTGGGAAATTTTCCGTTGGGCCTTCTTGATTTTGTTCAGCTTCTCGGTGATATGCACCGGTAACCGAATGGTGCGGCTTTGGGTGGCGATCGCCCGAGTAATGCCTTGGCGAATCCACCAGTAGGCATAGGTACTGAAGCGATAACCCTTGGTGGGATCAAACTTCTCAACGGCCCGCTCCAGGCCCAGGGTTCCTTCTTGAATCAAATCCAGCAGTTCCAAACCACGGTTTTGATACTTCTTGGCCACGGACACCACCAAGCGCAGGTTGGCCTTGATCATCCGCTCCTTGGCCCGCGTGCCTTGGGTTTGGATGTCTTCCAACTCCGCCAGGGTCAGTTGGGCGACGGCGGCCCAGCGGTTTTTGCCCTTGTTTAAATCGGTCTTCAGTTCCGGCACGGTCACACCGGCTTCGCGGGCCCAACGCTCGATCGAGGGGCGATGGCCCAGGGTGGCGCAAAGGCGATCGCGCACAGCCACCAAGTTCACCAACCGTTCCAGTTGCGGTTCCTCGGGGCAAGCGGCCGTTTCCCGCAGCCGCAACAGTTGCATATATCGCTGCACCTTTTGGGCTTCGGTCACTTCCTCGTCCCGGCCCAACAGACGCACCCGCCCAATCTCTTGGAGATATAGGCGCACGAGATCGGTGGTTCTGCGACGATCGCGCCGGCCATCCTGGGCCAAGGCCGCCTTTACATCCTCATCCTCTTCCTCAAGGCGATCGGCCCCGAGGTCATCTGTGCCCAAATCCTCAGCACTCAAATCGTCTACACCCAAATCTTCAACCTCAAATCCTGAGCCGCTCAGCTCATTTTCCAGAGTCGTTTCATCAAAATCCTGGTCTCCGGAATCAAGGGATTCTTCGGAGTGGTCTTCTTGCTCATCCAGCAGGCCACTGGACAACTCAGGCGACAAATCGATCGGCGATTTACTAAAGAATTGATCTGAATCGAAAAAGTTGATAGGCATAGCAGTCATAGTCTCTACCGCTCCGAAGATGCGCATGAATCAAGCGAGTCCAACACCCTCAATGCGCCAGTTGCTGCATAGCTATCGATCTATCGCCGCATGGGTTCGTTTTTAAGCCTGGATCGCCAGTGCGCGCGGCCGGAATAGGGATCGATGGGAAGCTGCCCTGATGCTAACTATCGTAGTGAGGCTCCTCTGAATGCTCAGTGACCGAAGCGGCGTTCTCAAACAATCTTCGTCACGGAGCGCTAGTTAGCCGGATCGCCATTACGGTCGATAATCGATCGCCATCCTGTGTGATCTCGATCGCTGGTAGGAACCTCCGTCCACAAATTCACCCCTAAGATGTAGTTATCGTGAATTGTTCCCGGGATGACTGTCTCCCAAGAATGTCTTAAGACTTCTTTGGATTTTGTCTGAACTTTTACAAAAAAAGATAAATTTTGTAAATTGCAATACCAGCAATTTAGGAATTAATCCTGATCAACTATCAATTAAAGACCCATCCCCAGAATCCTGAAATTGGGTTGAGCCATAGGGGTTAAGACTCTGATTTCATCCAATTGTCAGTGATGAGTCCATGGATAGTTGTTGAATTACTCCTTGATTATTGATTGATGATGATTCTCAATTTCAAAAGACTGCATTAATTTGCGTGAACTTGCTCTGGCTGACACTATCAGGGTTATGGATTTTTGTATTGATTTTTAACTACTTTTGATCGGGCCGCAAAGAACTTCTTACCCAAAAATCATGGGAGCATCTCGCTCAAGATGCCCCCATGATTCACCTCTTTCCAGGGATGATTAGACTCGTTGGGCGATCAGATGACGGGTGGACATTGCCCACCCTGCACCCTGCTCAACCCGAGCTGATGATTCCGTAACTCGGCAATAACTCGGCAATAACTCAGCCGCGACTTAGCCACGACTTAGCCACGACTTAGCAGCCATCAGCAGCAAGCGGTTTAGTCCATTTCCACCTGCAAAACGTTGGCGATCGCCTGTTGGGAATCGGTTTTGAACTCCCGCACATTCACCCACCACAACAGCCCGATCGCGATCGCCATCATCAACGCTTCCGCCGCAAACACCGTAATGAAGCCATAGATCGGTTGCCCAAACAGCGCCAGCCCAACCCGTTGGTAAATTAAGCCGCCCAACCAGGTAGACAGGGCCTTGGCCAAGGCCTGGGCCAGACCCCAAGCCCCAATGAACGTGCCGGCCGTTTCCGCCGCCGTTAGATCCAACATCAGGGTCAAGGCCCCAGTGGTGACAATGCCCGAGGTGAGGCCAAAAATGCCGACGGCCGCTTGCAAAACCGTGGGATTAGCCCCGATCGCCCCGGGATTGGGATTGCTGGAAAATCCCGCCAAGATGATTAGCCCCAGCGCCGCGATCGTCAGCAAACAACCAAGCTTTGTGGTGCGCTGTTTGCCCAACCGGGGAATCAGGCCAAAGCCCGTGGCCACCAACCCCAAGAGGGTTCCCGTGCCAAAGAATGCATTCAAACTCGTGGTGGCCGAAGGGGGCATGTTGAACACTTCGCCGCCGTAGTTTTCGAGAACGGCCTCTTGCAAAAACAGGCCCAGGGTCATGGCTAGCAAGAATGCGAAAAAGATGCCCGTTTGCCGACTGGCGGTCAAAATTCGCAGGGCCCGCCCGAGGGTAATTTGGTCTTCCCGTTCCGCCAGGTGCGATCGCAGGCCATAGCGCGAAAACCGTTTTTCCACACCCCAGGTGGCCGCAAAGGCCAACCCAACCACAGTCGCGGGCACGATGATGAACAGTTGGTTCAAGGCCCCTTGCAAAGCGGCGAGGCTATTGGCCGCTTCGGCCCGTTTCAGGAGAATCGAAGTCAGGATGGCCCCGATGATGATCCCCACCATCAGCATTGACCAAACCACCCCCACTAGGCGCGATCGATCATCTTCGTCGGACACGTCCACCAACAAAGCCGCAAAGGGCGTGGAACTAGCACTGATGGAGAGGCCATAGCCCGCAAACAGCAACCCAAGGGCAATCGTCCAGAGGCCCGTGGTTCCCTCCCAAGACCAACCGCCCGCCTGCGCCACGGCCGCGCCCAATTGCCACATCACCTGCACAATCAAAAACGAGAGCACAGCAAAAACCATCGATCCCAGCCAGACATAGCCCGATCGATGCAGTCGGAACAGGGGCTTGGCATCGGACAGTTGCCCAAACCAAACACGGGCGGGCGCAATGAACTGGTGCAGGGCGATCGCCCCCGCCGCCACATCCAGGGGAATGGCCAACTCATTGCCCATCACCCGGTTCAGCAGCCCCAAGGTAAGCACCGACATCATGCCCAGGCCCATTTGAAACAGGCCCAAGCGCAACATCACTGGCAGGGAAAGCTTAGGGGGCTGTTGGGGCAAGTCATGGTGCGGGGGCAACTCCAATGGAGGAGACAACGGATTCAAAGTGGATTCGGGAGACTCTGGAGGCATGGTGCTAAGAAGGGCAGAGAATTCAAGGATGGATTGGGATCGGCGATCGCTCTCCAATTTTAAAAGGCACACCGGAACTTCCCCTTCAGTCCCGAAATCCTGACGGAATTTTGGGGAATACCCAAATTTCTTGAAGAATAAATCCTTATAATTGGTTCACAGAAATTAATGTTTTGTCTAAAATTTCTCATCAACTCCAGCCCAAACCTTTAGAGAACGAGATCCAACCATGACCGGATTCATTCGTGGCCTGTTCGGCGGCAACAAAAAAGAAGAAGCACCCGCGCCCCAACCCGCTCGCCAAAAGGAAACCCAGGACTTTTTCTTGGATTTTGACAGCGCTCGCACCTTCGGAGACATTGAGCGGATGCGCAAGGAAGTGGAAGTCCACAAGACTTTCCCCAAGGGAACTACGCCCGTTGAACAACCGGCCAAACCCAAGGCCAAGGCTGCGGAACCCACCAGCAGCGCTCCGGCCAGCACGGCCGGCGAAACCCTAGAACGCCGCAAGGCCGATCGCAACTTGGATGCGTTCCGCAGCATGGCTAAAGACCTGAAAAAATAGGCGGGGTCTCAAAACTGGGATCGCCAAACGAATCCAGTCGATCGCCACAGGAGGGAGAGCAATGTTGAGTTGTTCTCCCTCCTGTGTGTTGATGGGGTCTGATGTGAATGGGGTTTGATGTGGCTTAACGCTGGCTGGTTAGTTCCGGCGGTGATTGATTCTTGTGCTGGCTCATTTTGCGAGCGATCTCTGGGCAGTTAAGCTGTTGGTTGCCACTTCCAGCTAGGGCGATCGCGCTGCTGATGGCTTTTGAAGGTGGCTGCCCGGTGCAAACTCCTGCTCATTGAGACAACGAGATCTGGCCTATGACCTACTTGCGGACTGACGACCCATCCTCCCAGCGGCCGAAAATTAGTCCCGGTCGGTTACGGGAAATTCAGGAAGAGGCTGAACGGCTGCAATGGCTGCTGGCCTCGCTGCTGGTGTTGCCGGGAGTGTTGGATAACGAAGTGGGCAAGGCTTTTGCGCAGTTTTTGGGAACGGTGCTGGAGCGATCGCGCGATGCGACAGATATTACGTTGGCCTATGGGCGCTGGTTTCGGGCGCTGATGACCACGGGCCAAAGCTGGGGCGATTATTTGCTCGATCGCCTGGTGACGGTGGATGCGGTGTTGGCTCCGGTGCTCAAAGGCAAGACGATCGAGCAATTGCCCAAGGCCACGATCGCGGCGATCGAGCATGATTTGCGGGCATTTCAGCAACTGTGGCGGTTCGAGCCGGCCTTGGCTTGTCAGTGGGCCCAGGAGTTGGCGGGTGGGGCGATCGAGCTAGTGGCCTGGAGTGGGCCCAGTGCTGACTCAGAAATGGAATTGGATTCACTCGACGCATCTGATCCGCTTGATGTCTCTGATCAACTGGACAAGCCCGATCACAAGCCCGATCAATTGACTGCGCCTGATCCTGATCAACTTGATAAGCCTGATCAATCCGATGCGTCGGATCAATCTAACGAGTCGGATCAATCCGATGTGTCGGATCAATCTGCCGTCACCGAGCCAGAAACCAAACCAGAAACCAAACCAGAAACAAAACCCAATCCAAAAGCCGCACTCCGGGCCCAGTTGCGCAACCTGGACGACTGGGCGACAGCCACGCCAGCTTTAGTGCGTTATTTGGCAGCGGCCGATCGGGGACAGTTCAGCGAGTCCCGCGCTTTCCGTTGGCGATCGGGGCAGCTTGTGCCGGTGACCCATCCTGACCCGATCGATCTGCCCGACCTGGCCGGCTATGACGGCCCCAAGGCGCAACTAATTCAAAACACGGAATTTCTGTTGGCGGGTCACCGGGCACTCAACGTGTTGCTGTATGGGGCGCGGGGCACGGGAAAATCATCCCTCGTAAAGGCGCTGCTGTCGGCCTATGGCGATCGGGGGTTGCGATTGGTGGAGGTGGCCAAGCAAGAGTTGGATCATCTGCCGGAGATTGTGGACTTGCTGCGGAGCGCACCCCAAAAATTCATCCTATTTGTGGATGATTTGTCCTTTGAGGAGGATGACGAGGCCTTCAAGGCGTTGAAGGTTTGCCTGGAGGGCGGCATCACGGAGCGGCCAAAGAATGTGGTGGTCTATGCCACTTCAAACCGACGACATTTGGTGCGGGAATATTTTGCCGATCGCCCCCGGCCCAGCGATGCGGATGAGGTGCAGTCCTGGGATACGGTGCAGGAAAAGCTCTCCTTTGCCGATCGATTTGGCTTGACGTTGACCTTTGAGGCGGCCGACCAAGACACCTATCTAGAAATCGTGAATCATTTGGCTGATTTAGCCAATCTCGGGATCGATCGGGCAGAATTGCGGTTCCGAGCTTTGCAGTGGGCCACGCGCCACAATGGGCGATCGGGTCGCACGGCTCGCCAGTTCATCGACTTCCTCACCGCTGAGCAGGCCTTGGCGGCCAAGGCCGCTCCCAGCACTGAGACTTCGGAAGCTTCTGAGACTTCGGAAGCTTGATGGCGCTCATGGCTCTGGGTTAACCGCTGATGCTGATTTGGACGAGCCACCTATGCATGGGCCCATTCCGGAACACCGCTTTTTTGCTTATCTAACTTGGCAAGATATCGCGGCCTTGCCCGATCGGGAGCGGGCCGTGGTGATTTTGCCGGTGGGGGCGATCGAGCAGCATGGGCCCCACTTGCCCCTGAATGTGGACAGCGCGATCGTGAACGGAATTCTCGGGCGATCGCTCCAATGGCTCGATCAACAACGGCCTGACGTGGTGGCCTATGCCCTGCCACCGTTGTTCTACGGCAAATCTAACGAGCATCTGGCGCTGCCGGGAACCATTTCCCTCAGCGCCACCACGCTCCTGTCCTTGGTGATGGACATTGGCCACAGCCTCTATCGATCGGGCTTTCGGAAGTTGCTGTTGCTGAATGGCCACGGAGGACAGCCCCAGGTGTTGGATATTGCCGCCACGGATCTCCATGAGCGATATCCCGACTTTTGGACCTATTCCTGTTTTGTGTGGCGATCGGCCAATTACAAACCCCTTTTGAACCCGGCGGAAACCCTGGGAATGCACGCGGGCGATGCGGAAACCTGCGTGATGTTGGCCCTTGATCCCGATCGGGTGCGGATGCAACGGGCCCAAGCAGAGATGCCCCTGACCCATCCGGGCAAGCGACTGGGGCCCAAGGGAGCCTTAACCTACGCCTGGACAATTCAAGATCTGAGCCAAAGTGGCGTGATCGGTGACCCAACAGCGGCGGCGGCCGATCGGGGCGAACAGATTATTGAACTGCTCGCCCGCAACTGGGCTGAGATCCTGGCCGAAATCTACGACTACTACCCGATCGCCCAGCCCTAGCCCAGGATGGCCCAACTGTTGAAACTACTGGACAAGTTGGCAGGCGCATTGGGGAAGGTGGCGATCGTTTGCACGCCGGATCCGTTGTTGAACTGCAACGCGACCCCCGTGCCGCTAGTGACAAAGGCAAACCCGCCCCGCTCCGGATCCACCGAGAACACCCGCAGGGTCGTAATTCCCCCAAATCCGGTGCTCCGAATCACCAATTTGTCCAACGTGGGGTCAAAGTCCGTTAGCACATCACCCCCTTCAGCAGGCGTGTTGTAAATAAAGAAGTCGCTTCCCCCCGTGGCCAGCAACGTATCAGACCCCAATCCCCCTTCCATGGAGTCATTGCCCTCGCCGCCATCAATCAAATCGTTACCGCCACTGCCCTTCAGCAAATCTGCACCACCCAAACCGGTGACCGTATCGTTGCCATCCAAAGCATCGATCGTGTCATCCCCAAACGTGCCTTGAATATTGTCATTGCCGGTGGAGGGCTGGGTGGAACCGGTGCTGCCCGTGCCGCCCGTGCTGCCGCTCACGCCGCCCGTGGTGGTGTCTGTGCCCACGGGGGTGAGGAAACTGAGGCGCTGACTGTTTTTCACGATCGCAATCAGCCGCTCCGTGTTGTTGGTATCCACCAACGTCAGGAACGTATCGGCCGCGTTCAGCCCCGTTCCCGGAACCACCACCACCCGCGAGGCAATGTTGCCCTCAAACCCAATCAGGTCTTGGGTGAAGTCATAGTCAGCAATGATGTCAACGCCACCCGCTTGGCCTGACACGATGAAGGTGTCGCCGCCATTGCCCCCAATCAGGGTGTTGCTGCCCTGGTTGCCATATAGAGTGTCGTTACCGTTATCCCCGGACAGGCGATCGTCCCCGGTTCCGCCGAAGATCACATCTTCGTTGTCGCCGCCATTGATCGTATCCGCATCGCCGTTGCCGTTAAGGGTGTCGCTGCCTTCGCCGCCATTGATGATGTCAAGGTCGCGGCCGCCCAGAATCAGATCAGCCCCGCTGTCACCATTCAGATCATCGTTACCATCGCCGCCATTGATGGTGTCGGCTTCTCGGCCACCAAAAACTACGTCATCCCCTCGACTGCCATCAATCCGATCGTTCCCTTGGCTGCCAAAAATCAGGTCATTGCCCTGGCCACCAAAGATGACATCGTTGCCCAAATCTCCAAACAGGATGTCTTCGCCCTCGTTGCCTTGCAGCAGGTCATCGCCCTGGCCACCGTAGAGGGTATCGGCTCCCACGTCGCCCCATAGGGTGTCGTTGCCTTGGCTGCCTCGCAGGATGTCGGGATCTTGGCCACCAAAGAGCAGATCGTTGCCATCGTTCCCATCCAGCAAGTCGTTATCTTCATTGCCGTAAAGGGTGTCATTTCCCTTGCCGCCAAAGAGTTGGTCGCTGCCAAAGCCCCCTTGCAGGAAGTCGTTGCCATCGTTGCCATTGAGGATGTCGTTGTCGCGGCCCCCTTGGAGGGCATCGTTACCGGCTAAGCCAATGAGGGTGTCGCTCCCTTCGTTGCCAAAAATTTGGTCGTTGTCGTTGGTTCCGGTGAGGAGGTTGGGAAGGTTGTTACCGTTAATGATGGCCATGGGGCGCTCCAAGGTGGGCTACAGTCCTGCGGGCGAACCGATGCGTGAGAAGGCTGAAGATGAGGTGATGGTGGGTGTGGCTCGCGCGAATCGATGATGGTCGATTTGTTCTGGGGTTGTCAAATGGGGGATGTGCCGAAAATGGCGGGTTTGGGGCGGGTGCGAGGCGGAGAGATGGGGCCGGCAAGGTCAGGAATTGGCCTGAATCCCTGGGGCGATCGGGAGGGGGCAAACCCAATTAACCCGATTGTTAACATAGGCTTGCGTGGGGCGACCCCGCACGGCGTTGGGGTGGGGTGGTTCAGGAAATCCGGAAGGGACGGGGGCGATCGATCGGCCCGGCCAAAGCAGCCCAGGACGATCGCCCCCAGTCGTTTGCGTCCTAGATTCCCAATCTGAGCGGTATTGCAGCGCACAAAGCAGAGGTTTTTGATTCATGAGTCAATCGTTGAGAGCGGCGGCGGCCAGCCCGATCAAATTCGGCACGGATGGTTGGCGGGGGGTAATTGCAGCGGACTTCACGATCGAGCGGGTGGCTCGGGTGGCCCCGCTGGCGGCGGAAGCGTTGGCCCAGGAGTTTGGGGCCAGCACCGGCAGCCGCACTATTTTGGTGGGCTACGATCGCCGGTTCATGGCTGAAGATTTTGCGCGGGTGGCCGCTGAAGCCATCCAGGCGATCGGTTATCGGGTGAAGCTGTCGGACTGCTATGCCCCCACGCCGGTCTTTAGCTGGATTGCCCACCATGAACAGGCCCTTGGGGCGATCGTCCTGACGGCCAGCCACAATCCTGGTCGCTATTTGGGTCTGAAGGTCAAGGGAGCCTTTGGGGGTTCCGTGTCGCCGGAGGTGACCCAAAAGATTGAGACGATGTTGGCGGCCGAAACGGTTCCGGCCGAGGTGGAGCATCCGGAGCCGATCGAGTCGTTTAATCCTTGGGAAAGCGGCTACTGTGAAGCATTACGGCAATTTGTTGATCTTGCTGCCATCCGAGCTGCCATTGCCGATGGCAAGCTGGCGGTGTTTGTGGATGCGATGCATGGCGCTTCGGCCGGCGGCCTCAGCAAGGTGCTGGATGTTGCCGTGCAGGAACTGAACACCAATCGCGATCCGTTGTTTGAAGGGGGCGCGCCGGAGCCGTTGCCCAAATACACCACCCGCTCGATCGCCCAAATTCGCGACCACCAACAGGCCCATCCCGACCAGTTGGCCGTGGGGTTGGTCTTTGATGGCGACTGCGATCGAATCGCCGCGATCGATGGGTCTGGGGAATTTCTCACCTCCCAGATCTTGATCCCAATTTTGATTCAGCATCTGGCCGTGGTGCGCGGGCAAACCGGCGAAGTGGTTAAAACCGTCAGCGGCTCTGACCTGATGCCTAAGGTGGCGGAACTGTATCAATTGCCGGTTCATGAAACCGCCGTGGGCTACAAATACATCGCCGATCGCATGTTGAGCGTGCCGGTGTTGATTGGGGGCGAAGAGTCTGGCGGCGTGGGCTATGGCAACCACATTCCCGAACGGGACGCGCTGCTCTCGGCTCTGTATGTGCTGGAAGCCGTTGTGAAAGCGGGCAAAAGCCTGAACGAGCTTTACGGAGATCTGCAAACCAAAACCAACTTTTTCAATGCCTACGATCGCATTGATTTAGCCTTGGCCAGCATGGCCGCCCGCGATCGGCTGTTGGGACAACTGCAAACCAACCCACCCCAAACGATCGCCGGGCAAGCGGTCACCGACTGCCAAACCACCGACGGCTATAAATTCCGCCTAACCAGTGGCGATTGGTTAATGGTGCGCTTCAGCGGCACGGAACCCGTCCTGCGGCTCTATTGCGAAGCCGTCACGCTCGATCGGGTTCATGAAATCCTGGAATGGGCCCGCCAATGGGCCGAAGCTGCCGCCGCCTAAGGTTGCTGCCCAATTCCCACGGGCGCACCCACCCAAAACCAACCGTGCGCTCTTGATTTAACCCAAACCTGCTGGACTTGGTTCGCCCGGGCTAATCCCCGGGTGATTTTTTTGGGTGGTCATTACCGTTGGTTGCCCTTTGCCAAACCACCCCCGATCGGGACAATTGGGAAGTTCTGTCCATCCTGAAATTTCTTTTTTCGCCATGCCCCGTTTAGTCGTTGCCACCGGAAACTCCGGCAAACTCAAAGAACTACAGGCCTACTTGGATGATTTGGGCTGGGAACTGGCCCTGAAGCCCCCGGAGCTAGAGATTGAAGAAACGGGCCAAACCTTCCTCGAAAATGCCCGCCTGAAAGCCACCCAAGTGGCCCTGGCAACCGGTGAATGGGCGATCGCCGATGATTCCGGCCTGGCGATCGATGCCCTCAATGGCGCACCGGGTCTCTACTCCGCTCGCTATGGAGTCACCGATGCCGATCGAATCAACCGCGTCCTCACCGAACTGGCCAACCAGCCCGATCGCCGGGCCCAATTTGTTTGTGCGTTGGTGGTCGTGCGGCCCGATGGCACGGTGGCCGCCGAAGCCGAGGGCATTTGTCCCGGTGAAATTACCACAGCCCCCCGGGGAGAGCAGGGTTTTGGTTACGACCCCATTTTTCTGATGCCCGAGTTGGGTCTCACCTACGCCGAAATGTCTGCCGCCCAAAAACATGAACTGAGCCATCGCGGCCGGGCGATCGCCCTGTTGCGGCCCCAACTCGCAACCCTGTAACCTCCACGCCAATTCATCACCCCCACCCAGCCGAAAGTCATAGTGCAGATTCTGATTCAAGATGCAATATTCAAGGCTGCAATATTGCTTGACTTGAGCACTGGTTCTGGTGCTGATGCTGCGGTTAATTTCGGAGCTACATCAAGGCATTTGCGGTGACACCTAGCCTGTCAGTGATCGCTGCCCTTTCCGATCGCTGCCCACTGGGTGTCACCACAATAGATTGCTACGACGAATTGCGATGATCAAGATTTAGGGACAGCCATTCACTAAATCTGGACGGCGTTGATCAAATTCCTTCCAATAATTCTGAAATGCGGCTTGTGAGCGCTCACGAGCTTGGCTCAACTGATCGGAAGAACGCCCATGTTGCTGAATATAGATCTTGGCGGCTTCGGCCCCTCGCAACCTGGCTTCCGCACCGGCCACGCCACAATCGCGTAAGACAGGATCAGACAACCCAGCCGCCGCATTCAAAGACCGGCGATAGTTAATGATTGCAGTATCAAAATCTCCGCGCTGTTCTGCTTGGTAACCCGCATTTTGAGGATGCTCCACGGCGGGGCCATAGGGTGTGGTTCCTTGGGCAGTTTCAATGGTTAGGCCGATCGAACTGGTGATCGTCAACGTCAGGGTACTGAGACCGATCGCCCAGCGTTTTGCAGACCAAACAAGAGCCATAAAACCTCCAATGGAAAAATTCAATTGAATCCACATTCAATACACATTTCCGTGCATGTTTAACACCTGTTTAATACATGCTCAAGACCCGGTGTTTAGGTCTTAGCACAGGATGACTTCCCCAGGATTGGTGTATCGGCCAGCAATTTTTCGGGGCGGTAACCGTTAGGATTGGCAGTGGTTTTCTCCTCGATGCATAGCAGATGCATGGTTGCCTATGTCTTCGCTCGATCGCCCGTCTGAAATCCTGACAGCCTTGCAACGTTTGATCGATGTGGTGGCCCAGTTGCGCGATCCGGTGCGGGGCTGTCCTTGGGATTTGGCACAAACGCCCGAAAGCCTCGTGCCTTACATCCTGGAAGAAGCTTACGAAACCGTGGCCGCAATTCGCAGTGGCGATCGCGCGGAAACAGCGGAGGAATTGGGCGATTTATTGCTTCAGGTGGTGTTGCAAGCACAACTGGCCAGCGAGGCGGGGGATTTTGATTTAGGGCAGGTGGCCAACGGCATTGCCGATAAGTTGGTGCGTCGTCATCCCCACGTATTTGGCGAGGCTGAGGCCACCGATGCGGCGGCGGTGCATCGGCAATGGGAACAGATTAAGGCTGCGGAAAAGGGGGAGCCGATCGACCAACCGCCCCCCCTCAGCGCCAAACTCGATCGCTATGTCAACCGCTTGCCACCCTTGATGGCAGCCCTGAAGATGTCGGAAAAGGCGGCGGCGGCGGGCTTCGAGTGGGACAGCCTGGAGGGGGTTTGGGAGAAATTTCACGAGGAGTTAGCGGAGCTGCAAGGGGCGATCGCCCAAGGCGACCCGGAACACCAGGCTTCGGAATTGGGCGATTTGCTGTTCACGGTAGTGCAATTGGCACGCTGGCAGGGCATTGACCCTTCGGCGGCGCTCCATGGAACCAATCAGCGATTTGTGCAGCGGTTGCGAATGATGGAGGCCCTGAGCGATCGCCCCTTGGAACAGTACAGCCTTGAAACCTTGGAAGCCCTTTGGCAGAAAGCGAAGGCTCAATTGGGCCAAGGATCTGGTCAAGGATCAAGTGCTCAGAATCAGGAATTTTAATTTCCCGCTTGAGTTCAGCAACTGTCCATTGGGGCCGCTGCCATTCACAAAATCTAGAGCCAAAAAATCTAGAGCCAATCCAAAAAATCTAAAGCCAATCTGAAGTTATGGCCGGGATCACCGGAAGCGTCATGATCAGGGCGGGCGATTCCTGAAACCCATGGCAGCATGAGGATGTGGCCCCGATCGCGCGAAGGCGAGGCCACCCTCGCGGCCCCAAGCGGGCCTCGGGGAGCTGTTTCGCCAGTGTGAGTTCCGCACTGCTCTTGGTCATGTCCTACCATGTTTCCCTCCTCGGCCCCGTCAGCGGCCAAATTCAGCGCTGTTCCGACTTAGATGGTTGGGTTCCTGAACCCGGCGATCGGTGGCAAAGTTTCCGTTGGGATCGACGTACCCTCCGTCAATTGAGCGATCCGAACCTGGGCCGGCAACAGTGGCTTCAATGGCTGGGCCACGCAGAGGTGGCCACAGCGGAAGCCGTCAAAAGCTTGATGGTGCTGGAAGGCTGGGATCGCTGCCAGCATCCCTAATTCGCTGGGGGTTGGGCCGATGCAGCCTTACTGGGCCGGGGAATTTTGGGCTAACCAATCCAAAACCCGATCGCCCAAACGCACCCCGTCGAGCCGATCGATCTCGCGCATTCCCGTGGGGCTGGTGACGTTCACTTCGGTTAAGTAGCCGCCAATTACGTCAATGCCCACAAAGATCAACCCGTCGCGCTGGAGGGTGGGGGCCAAGGCGGCCGCAATTTCCCGATCGCGATCGGTCACGGCCACCTTCACAGCCGCCCCGCCCACGGCCATGTTGCCGCGAAACTCACTGCCGGTGGGAACCCGATTCACCGCCCCGATCGGCTCGCCATTCAACAAAATCACCCGTTTATCGCCGGCCTTGGCTTCCGGCAAAAACTGCTGCACCATCACCGGCAATTGACCCCGCTGGGTGCTGATTTCCACTAGCGAATTGAAGTTGCGATCGCCCGGCTCCAGGAACAAAATGCCCTCGCCTGCTTTGCCGCCCAGGGGTTTCAACACCGCCGCGCCCCGCCGCTCCACAAACGCCCGAATGATTTCCCGATCGCTGGTGACGATCGTTTCGGGAATTACCGAAGTGAATTGCAGGGCATACATTTTCTCATTAGCAGCCCGAATCCCGCT
This sequence comes from Limnothrix sp. PR1529, assembly GCF_002742025.1. NCBI lineage: Bacteria > Bacillati > Cyanobacteriota > Cyanophyceae > Pseudanabaenales > Pseudanabaenaceae > Limnothrix > Limnothrix sp. PR1529. The sequence continues at coordinate 53,528 of NZ_LIRO01000116.1, read as the reverse complement.
GGGGCGGTTGATGACCAGGGTTTTAGCCGGATTGACATAATCCAGCAGATAGGTGGCGTAAAGATAGGGCACGGTCACGGGCGGATCGGTGCGCATAAAAACCGCATCCATGGCCTCCAGAGGCTGCCACAGCGCTTCACCCAAGCTGAACCAGTCCTCAACGGCTAACCAGCGTCCTTCGCCCAGGGTCACGGGGGCCAAGGTGACCGGCAACAGCTTGGCCCAGGCCTGGGAATCCCGCACACTCAGATCCGTGGCTTGGGTAATGAAAACCTGGTGGCCCGCCAGTTGGGCCGTTTCCATCAGGGCCACACTGGTGTCGTGGGTCGGATCGAGTCGTTCGATCGGGTCAATGATAAAAGCCAGTTTCACGAGGTGCTCCCGAATGTTGATTGACGAAGGGCGCTCAAGAATCTGGGTTCAAGAGCAGTTGTGAGTCCAGGGTTGCGATCGCCGTTTCCAAATCTCCTAGCGGGCCCCTAGCTCGCCCCGTTGCCAAGCGGCAAACAGTTGCTCAAAGGCTAGCCCCATCAGTGTTGAATAGCGGCGACTGTCAAAGAAAACCGGGTTGGCCGCCATGGCCCGCCGGATGCGATCGCTCAAGGCCTGCCGCCAGTCACGGTTTTTAGCCAACCGCACCGCCAATTGCAGATAGTCCGCCTCATCGGCCGCAATCAGCTCCGGAATTCGCAGCGATTGCAACAGGGCCGAGGCCATCCGCGATCGGAACGCCACCCCTTCCACCACCACGGGTGGCATTCCCACCAGCAACGGATCGATCGTGGAATTCACCCCCGCAAAGGGGAACGAATCCAAATAAACATCCCCCAGCTTCAGGCACTCGCGAATGTCGGCCATAGTGGGCAAAGGATTCAAAATCACTAGGCGCTGCGGATTCACACCCACGGCGGCCAAGTCCGATCGGAACCGATCGATGAACGGTTGCGCGGGATAATTTTGCCCCCAATTGGGATTGAACGGATAGAGCACCAGCACCGAATCCGCCACCTGTGCCAGCAGTTTCACCCAGACCGATCGCAACTCCGGCACAATTTTGTTGAAATTGGCCCCGGACATATAAACCGTGGTTTGATCCGTAGCTCCCCAGGAAGCCCGCGAGGGTTGAATCGTCGCCGTTTGGGGCAACACATCATAGTTAAAGGCATGGGCCGGCCCCTCAAGCGCCAACAGCTTTTCCGTGTAGCGGGTTTGGGCATCGGTGGTCTCCGTCAGCGACCCGGAAATATAGGCATCCACATGGGTCATCCCCGTGGTGACCGGTGCTGAGGTGGACATCACTTGCACTCGGGCCAGGCGCTGCACCGCCAACACCGTGATCGGATTGGTCACCATGGTGACGTTCGTGCCAATCAGCAGCAAATCCAGGTCATCGGCCCGCATCCGGGCCGCCTGTTGGGCCAAGCTTCCTTGCAAATGCACAAACTGATCGGCGCGGCTGGCGCAATATTGCTCCAGGGGATGACCGGTGGCAAAGACGCTATAGAGAATGATCTCAAAGCGCGATCGATCCAAATATTCAAAGGCGGGCAGGGTGGTGAAGGTTTCCGTTTGGGGCGTGAAGTGATCCTTCAAAATCCCCACCCGCAGCTTTTGCCGCTGGGGATCCCTGGGCCCAAACCGATAATCGACCACTTCACCCTGATCCTTCAGGGTTTTTGCAATCAGGAACGCTCGCTTGCGATAGATATCCGTTGGGCTGTCGGCGGTGAAATACAGAGGTGTGAAAGTGCCGCGATAGGCCAGCCAGCGGGCCAGTTTTTGGGAAACCTCATCTTCAGGGCGCGTTTCGTTGGTGCGATAGACCTGGTTAGTCCAACGGGTGATGTGTTGGGCAAAGCGATCGGCATCGCCCACCTCTTGGAAATAGAGGGGGGCTTCCTGCATGTAGAGGGCATAGGCCTCTAGGAACCATTGGGGCAAGTAGATCGCGCCATATTCCAAGGGCAGTTGATAGGCCCGGCAATACATCATCAGAATGATGAAATTGCGAAGCTGGCTCAGGGTTTTGATGCCTCCCTGGAGACTGCTGATCAGGGGTTCAATGAACGATCGCTCGTCAGCAGTCCAGGGTTCGTAGCGCAAGTCCGTTTCCACCAAGGCCTTGTTCGCTTGACCCAATCGGGCCAGGTAGGCCTCATCGAGGCGATCGAACGGAATTCGCAACCATTGTTCCGCCAATTGGCGACGGGCATTCCGCAACCGTTCAATCACCTTGGGATCGGTGGAATGCTGACGGTAGGCAGCCACAGCCTGTTTCACCTCGTTCACCAAGGGCACAAACAGCACCACCATGGAAGCCAAAGGGGTAATTTCCCGAACTAAGGCTTGGGTCTCCTCGGTTGTAGCAGTTGTGGCAGTTGTGGTGGTTATGGCCAAGGGGGCGATCGGGGCCGGATCCGCCGGAGCGGGTGAGTCCGGGGCCGCGGGAGCCGTTTGCAACAGACAGTCAATGACGGCCGATCGGGTTTCGATCGAATCCTCACAACGGAGCGCTTCCCGCAGTTGCGCGATCGCCGTTTCCCAGTCGGCCCGCTTCAGGCTGTCTTGGGCCACCCCGATCGCGTATTGGGCATAGTACTGCAAGGCACGGCGAGCCAGGCGATCGCGCCGATCAGTGGGGAGATAGGCTCGGGCCAGGTCAATGGCGCGACGAGTGTCGGCAATGTTGGCCCCAGTGCGGGTGAGTTTGGAGGTGGTGGAACCGTCATGCCGCCGAAACACCGCCAAGGGTTCTGGCTCAAACCACAGACCCCAGCGACTGGCTAGGCGCTGCCACATTTCCCAATCGGCCGCCGAAGCCGCCGCCGGGTCAAACCCTCCCAATTCCTCATAGGCCGCGCGGCGCACCACCATGGCGGAAAATTGCACCCGTTGGCGCTGGGCAATCCGATCGACCCAATCACTCACGGGCCCGGCCGTTTCCCGCTCCAGTTCAGAAGTCCAAACAATTCGCCCCTGGTGATCGATGTGGTGATGCCGACAGAGCACCATGCCCACCCGATCGCCCGCCTGCTCGATCGCCCGGGTCATCCGCTCCACAAATCCCGGCAGCAACCCATCATCCTGGTGCAACAGCAACACCCACTGGCCAGACGATCGACTCAAACAATCCTGCCAATTGCCTAGCAGTCCTCGATTTTTGGGCTGACGGGTATACAGCACCCGATCGCCCGCCACCCGCTGCACGATCGCCCGCACATCCACCCGATCGGACGCATCGTCCAACACTTCGATTTGCATTCGATCGGCCGGCAGGGCCTGATCCAACACACTTTGCAGCGCCAAGGCCAATTGCTGCGGATCGGGGTTATAAACCGGTAACATCACCGACCACAGGGGCCGCTCCGTTCCCGCCGGAACTGGAGCCAAGCGCGGCCGCTCGGATTTCAGCAGCCGATCCATGTGCTTGGTCATTGCCTGAGCAATTTGTTGCGATCGGGAATGGAGCTGATCAAACCAGGGAGCCGCCACCAGCTTGTGATAAAACCGGCGAGCATCGGTTTCCAACTCTTTCTCCGCCGAATTGAGCTGGGTCACCTGCTGGGCATGGATCCGCCGACTGGACAGGGGGCGCGCAATAAAGCCCACCTTGTACTTGGCCAACAGCCGCAACCAAAGATCCAAATCCACCAATTGCTTCAGGGCCGGATCAAAACCACCCACGGCCAACAGAGCATCGGTACGCACCAACACCGCGCTCGGTTCGCCAATTTTGTTGATTTGCCCCACCTTCTCCACGGGATCCACCGGATCCTGAAACAGCTTTTTCAGCTTGTCCAGCTTGGTCGGATCCGTGGGAGCCAGCAGCAAGCGCGGATCTCGCAGTAGGTCTACCCCCGGTTGCACCGCCTGCAAGTGCGACCAACCATGGTGCAAGTTCTCACTGCCGGCCGCCAACCGTTGGGAAGCGGGATCCTGGGCTGCCGACGGATCCAGCAACAAGCGCCGGGGGGCAAACACCAGGGCAATTTCCGGATCGCTTTCCGCCAAGGCCACCATGGCCTTCAGACAGTCGCGATCGAGCAAATCATCCTGGTGCAAAAACTTCAGATATTTGCCCCGCGCAAATTCCGCACAGTGGTTCCAGTTGGCCACCATGCCCGCCTGCGGCCCCGCCACCAGTTGAATGCGTTGGGGATCCTGAGCCGCTGCGGTTTGCAGTTGCTCGATCGTCCCATCGGTGGAACCATCGTCACTGACAAACACTTCCAAGTGGGGATAGCTCTGCTGGAGCGCACTGGCCAGGGCTTCATCAACATAGCGCCGTCCGTTATAGGTGGGAATGGCGATCGTGACGAGGGGCTGTTGGCTATGGATGGTTTGGGCTTGCAACCGTTCGTAGTCCCGGCGAAATCCCGGGCGATCGAGCAACCCGGCCAGGGCGGGACTATAGCAAAGGTCATAGCGCAACTGGAGATCCCACTTGGTTTCCAAAACCCGCAATGCCGCCTGGCGCTGGGTTTCCGGATCCGTGAGCTGATGTTGCCAAGCCAGGGGGTGGTGCTGGCGCAGGCGCGATTCGGGCACAAAGATATGGCGATAGCCGGCCGATCGCAACTTCAAACAGAAATCCAAATCCGCCGCAAAAATGCCCAAACGCGGATCCACACCGCCCACCCGCGCCCAGGTCGATCGGCGGCAACACATCCCCGTCCAGCGCAAGGCCGAAACATTATTGGCCAAGTCCGTATGGGCTAGGTTGGCGTAGTTAGAGACCTTGGTATCCAAACCCTGATAGAGACAAAGCCCCTCGGGATTGAGGCCCAAGGTCAGGCCCGCCTGTTCAATTTGCTGCTCTGGATCCAGCACCATGGGGCCAGCCACGCCAATGCGCGATCGCTGAACCTGTTCCACCAGACGGGTTAACCAAGCGGTTCCCATCGGCTCCATGCCATCTTCCCAAAACACCAGATAATCGCCCCGGGCCTGTTGCGCCGCCTGATTGGCAGCAGCAGCCCAATTGAAATCCTCACAGGGTACGACCCGCAGTCGATCGGTTCCCAACTGGGTTTGCCACCGTTGCAACACCTGCAAAAGGCCCGGCTCCGGTTGGGTGGTTCCCAACACGGCCAGCACCTCATAGGGGCCATAGTCCGTGTGGCGAACAATTCCGTTCAGGCAGCGATCGAGGTCGGCGGGGCGATCGCCCACAAAAATCAGCAGGGAAACCAATTTGCGCTCGGCGATTTGGTAGCGCATTCGGTAGTGGCCCGGCCGTTTGGCGATGGTTTCCACTTGCCCCGGTTCCCCACGCCGCTCGATCGCCTCCCGCAAGGCCTTTTTCGCCGCCTCATAGGCATAGGGCTTGGCTTCGGTGGAACCCGCCGCCGATCCGGAGTGAATCCGCCAGTGATAGAGCACCCGGGGAATGTGATAGACCCGATCGGTCTGCTCCGTAAATCGCAGGGCTAAGTCATAGTCTTGGCTGCCCTCAAACCCTGCCCGAAACCCACTCACCTGGGTCAAAATCGATCGCCGGTAAACGGTCAAGTGGCAGATATACATCCGCGTCAAAAACGAGTCGGGACACCAGGCCGGCTTACAGGTCGGTTCCGACAAAATCCCCTTTTCATCGATTTTGTCTTCGTCGGTGTAGATCATGTCCGCATCGGGATGCAGTTGCAGCAGCGAGGCCACTTCAAACAGGGCATCCGGCGTAAGCAAATCGTCATGATCCAGCAGGGCAACATATTCACCCGTCGCAATTTCCAGGGCGGAGTTGGAAGCACGGGAAATATGACCGTTTTCAGGGCGGAAGGCGACCTTAATTCGCGGATCGCGCTGTTGATATTGCTCAAGCAGCGGCCGCATGTGGGGCGCGGTGGAGCAATCGTCCGCAATACACAATTCCCAATCGGGATAGACCTGGGCCAACACCGACTCGATCGCCTCAATCAGCAGTTGCTCCGGTGTGTTGTAGGTGGGCATCACAATGCTGATGGTCGGCCGGTAGCGGAATCCTTGCCGCGCCGTGGTGGCCATGCGATCGAGGTCGGCGGCGGTGGGCCGGTTCGCGATCGACCATTGGTGGTAGGTACGCGGCTGGGAATTGTCGGCCATCGGAGTTGCGGTCGGGTTGAGGGTTTGGGGGGCGATCGAGTCGAGAATAACGGTTTTCTGGAGCGGTTCCAACCCAGATCAACGGAGCAGGGCCCCGAATTGATCTAGCAATTGATTTAGCAGTCGAATCACCGCTTCCACCTGCACCCAAAGATCTTCAGGGTTTACCACCATGCGGGCGAATCAACGGCTATTCATCCAGTCGCTAACGCCGCTGCCATGCTTCCAAAGCGGCCGTCACCACTGGAGCCAACCAATCAGGTAACTGAGGATAGATTCGCTCCCACACTGAGCGATCGACCGCTGGAATTGGATAGGCGATGGCCACCAATGCCGTCCGGATGGCCGATTCGGGTTCCGGCAAACCACTGCAATATTCCACAAAAGTCAGCAGAAAATCGAGATCGGTTGGCAGGATGGGGCGCTGTCCAAACCGACTCACCACCAGCCGCTGATAAATTTGTCCGCTGGTGCTTTGCCAGATCACCGGCAAGTCTTCGATCGGCGCTTCCTTCCAGTAATGGGCATAGCGAGAGCGAGCATTACTGAGTTCTGCCAAGGCCCCCAAATGTTCAGGCGATCGCTCGTAAAGATCCAAGCAGCTATCTATCCAGTTCAACCAAAACTCGTCCCATTCTGGCAATCCCGGCTCTCCCAGTTCGCGCGGCGGGAATGAAGGGGCGATCGCCCTAGCGGTCGTCCGTTTGCGGAGGAAACCGTTCAGACACCAGGTCATATTCCGTTCATAAAAGTCACAGAAATAGGTGTCAATCTCATATTCATCCCCGCAAACCATCAAGAATTCTTCCAAGGCTTGCAGTGGTTTCCCGGCACTGAGGCTATCTTCCACAATCACATAATCACCCTGCTCCAGCCAGCCGTGGAAAAACTCCAACACCGCAATAGTTGTTCCGTAGGAGTGATCCGCATCCTCAATCACTAACCAAGGGCGCGGTAGGCTGGCCAACCAGTTCGGCGAAAGGGTTTGCCCCAAGTCTCGACCATCCCCTGCCAAAAAGGTCACCCTTGGATGGCTCACATCGGTCACCGGGTTGATGTCGATCGAGTAGATATGCCCATCAATTCCAAAATTATTCAGGTGATCTCCCAACCAGAGAGCGCTTCCCCCGGCAAAGGAGCCAATTTCAAAAATGGTGCGCGGCTTCAGTTCCCAGAGCAGCAGGGAATAGAGCGCCCAATCAAAAGGATTTTTGATGGTCTGAATGCCCCGATAGCTGTAGCTGCGAGCGGCCATCTCGATCGCCACCGCGTCGCTACCCGTCAGGAAGGAGGTTTGGATGGGGCGCACTGAGTCCCAGGGGCGATCGCGCCAGTGGCAAAACCGACCCTCAGCATTCATTAGCCCAGCATTGGGGTCTGGGGCTGACGGTGTAGCAGACTCTGCCCGATCGTTGGCCCCAGATTCGGAGCCAGCTACCTCCGTTAACTCAGGCAAGTGAGGACTGCCAGCCTCAGCGTTCCCTAGGAAGTCATTTTTTTTTGAGCCTCGGACTCAAACACCGCCGCGTACAGCGGGAACAGCCAACCGGGCAAACGGGTTGCCGCGTCCTTCACCTGCATTTGTCCCGGCGCGTAGTACATCATTGCGCCCAAGAACGCATTCAAACCACCGGGCTGCTCAAAACCACGCGCTGCTGTTTCCGCCAGCTTCACCAGCAGTTCCCGCTCCCCATCCGTCAACGGCTCCCGTTGGAATCCTGATTTCAGGTACATGCCATAACGGCGGCCCAGTTCACTGTTGAACACAGCCTCCAGTTGAGATGGGGGAACCGTCAGCCAAAACTCAGCCACCCGTTGTCGCAATTGGCGCAGTTCCGCCACCGTTTCCCCATCTTCCGGGTCGATTTCGTAGAGATTGGAGCAGCCCAGGAAGCGGTTCAGAAACACCATGTCCTCCGCCAAATTGGGGGGCTGGCTCACGGCGGGTGGAGCAGCAGCAGCCGGGGCAGCCGTGGGGACGGTTGGTTGCGGTGACGGCACTAAGGGAGCAGTTGTCGCTTGATCCGCTTCAAAAATTCGCTGATAGTCCGGCAGCAACCAAGCCGGTAAGCGATTGGCTGCGTCCCGTACCTGCATTTTGCCCGGTGGCAGATACATCATGATTGCCAACAGCGCATTCAGCCCCGGGTAACGATCGATTCCCTGACTGATCAGCCCCGTCAACTCCTGAACAACGGACTCCTCTTCCGGGCGTAAGGGATAGTTTTGATAGCCACTGTCCAGCAGAGCTAAGTAGCGGCGACCAAATTCACTCTTGTAAAGAGACTCCAGTTGCTCAAGGGGCGTTTGCGCCCAAATTTGCCCCACCTGCTGACGGATCAGCCGCAGTTCTTCTGCGATCGAGGTTTCTTCGGGGTCGATGTAGTAAAGATTGGCACAGCCTAACAACCGATTCAGGAAGGTCATGTCCTGATGAAGGGGCGCGGTTGCTGAGGTTGGCGGGGCGATCGGCTGTGGAGCGCTGGTCGGCTCTACAGTTCCAGGTGGCTCAAAAACCGATTGATAATCCGACAGTAGCCAAGCCGGAAGCTTCACTGGGGCCTGATCAACCTTCATCTTGCCAGCGGGGAGATACAGCATCACCCCCAAGAACGCCCGCAAGCCAACCGGATGTTGGACGGTATGCTGACTCACTTGATTAGTGAGAGCTTGAAGGTAGTTGGCTTCTTCACCCGTGAGGGGCTGGGATTGGAAGCCGCTGTGCAGCAAGGCGCGATAGGCTTGGCCCACAGAGCCTTGGTAAAGATCTGGGAGTTGCTCCGCTGGCGCAGCCTTCCAAAGCTCGGCAGTCTGGCGGCGCAGCTCTCGCAGGAGGTTAATCGTGCTTTGATCGTTGGGGTCAAGTCCATACACCCGCGCAACGTTTGTGATGCGATCGCACAGCCACTGGGTGTAGGGATCGGTGGCAGGGGAGGTGGGAATGGAGAGGGCCATAGGGCTGCTGAGTTCGGCTTTTCGGCGCAATAGCTCCTCGAATTTTAGTTCGAGTTGGTCAATCGATCGCTCAATGTCAAATTTGGCAAAGGCCGCTGCTTGTCCTGTGGCGACCAGGCGCGCCCAGCGTTCCGGATCCTGCGGCAAACTGATCAGAGCCTGAGCCAGGGAGATCGCATCACCAGCCGGGAATAACAAGCCACTCACGCCGGATTCAATCACCTCTGAAGCCCCGCCCACCCCTGTGCTCAAGACCGTTAGCCCGGCCGCCATTGCTTCAACCTGTACAATCCCGAAAGCTTCCGGCTGAATCGAAGGGAACACAAAGACATTGTGCTGAGCAAAACAGTCAGCCAGTTGCGCTCGATCTAAATGGCCAACCAGGCGCACCCGATGGACTAACCCTGTTTGTTGCAGGTACTGTCGCAGGGCCGCCAAATAATCCGCATGAATTGCATTACCTGCGATCGTGCATTCAAAGTCCACCTGCTGCTGTTGCAGCACGGTCAGGGCCTCCAGCAGGGTGTGGGGCCCCTTGCTTTGAATCACTAAACCAGCGTACAAAATCCGGAGTTTATCCCGCTGGGGCAGCGTGGGCCGGCTAAATTGCCGTACCAGAGCGCCGGGATAAATCGTTGACGTTGCCAGTTGCGTTAACCCTGAATCTCGCACCGCCTGAGCCACGGCCTCGCTAGCGGTGGCCAAGTGATAGAGCGGGTGCTGGGGAGCAAGGGTTGGTGGGTAAGGAACCTGGGCAAACCCCAGGTGATGAATTGTCGGAATTTGTTGTTCTAGCAAAGGCCCAAAAACCGCCGGGCCGAGGAATGAGATATTACCAACCAGGCAAAGATCGGGCTGAAGTTGTGCCAAAACCTCACGCAGGATGCGATCGTTATGGGCCACGATCGCATTGATTTGGTTAGGGTCCTGCAACTCTTGGGTTTGACCTTCGTAGGTTCCCCACAGTTGCAAGCGGCGATCAATGCCATCTTCTCGATCTGGTGTGCGACCCAGGTAAGGTGCATCGCTGGTTAGAACATGTATGTGGTGACCACGGGATTGCAACCCAGCAGCAAAATCTGCGAGCGATCGACCATACCCCCCTAGTTCTTGGGGTGGATAGAGATTGGTGAGCAACAAGATGTTTTGAGATTGGAGTTGTGTGTCCTCAGAACTTAACTTTTGGGGGTATTGGGGGTAGGAGGGGTGAGTTTGCAACTGTCTAGAGCGTTCTGCAATTAGCTTCCATCCTTTTTGTCGCAATCGATTAAAAGGCAGATCCCACTTCGTGATATTGCCGTCTGTTGAAATTGCAACTTTATCAACACCAAATTCATATCCCTTTAAACTGCCCCAAAGCTCCGGATTATCCACCGGATGAGGAGGGACATAGGTTGAGATTCCCAAGTATTTTTGAAGTGCATAGGAGAAGTGCATGTCTTCTCCCATAAAATCATGACCTTCAACAGGAGGGAGTTCTCGCCAAAATGTAGATAGCCACTCACGTTTAAAAAACCAAGCATGACCAACAATATCAACTTCAATTACAGATTCGTTTGGGTTGGGCCAACCATAACGTATATGATCCATGTACGATGGGCTACCGCCGTATATTAGCCCAACAGTTCCCAGTAAACCTTCATGCGTTTTTAGGGTCTCTAGGCAATTTTCAAACCACTTTTTACCTGGAATGGTGTCGTCATCGAAGACGCAGACATACTCTGTTTTAGCATTTAAGGCATATGCAAAACGCGACCAAACACCGAAATTATGGTTGGACAGAGCAGATTTACACTGATTTATGATTTCTTGAGAAGACAGTCCATATTTTGGATAATCGTTGTACCAAATAAAAACATCTTGGGGAGGAATGGTTTGTTCCTGCAATGCCTTGTATTGTATTGTTAAATTCTCTGGTCTTCTGTAACCATTCAAAATAGCCGTAATAGATGGTTTCTTAGAATTTATACTTGAATCCTCTTCGTCATTTATGCAGCAATCAACATGCTCTAGTGTTAGCGTACTATCCAACAAAGAGTCAGGATGTCCTGCAATCTGATAGGGTCTAGTTATTCGTCGATGAGTAATTTCATCTAGTGCAGAGCCTACATCCACATATTGGTTATTTTTGTTTATTTTCCACAAGTAATGGATAGCTAGCCCAGCTAATGGACCAGCAGAGACTAGAAAAAGTGTGTTGCTGTACTGACTTACACGGTTTAATTCCAATAAAAACTCTTCTTTGCGATTTTTCCAAAATTCTACTGGGTTACTTCCCACAAAAACAATATCTTTAACATTTAGAGGATGAAAAGAGTTTCCTCTGCACCTTTCGTTGACAATTAAAACAACAGAATCTTTTAAGTTATTAATAAATTGATGAAATCTCGGATAATTCACATTAACGAAGAGATTTGAGAAAGTTATTCTATCAAGATCTCTAGGCTTGAGAATTTCCATATACTTCCTCTTGTCCTGAAGCGCACAGTCACAGGAGATACCGTAGAAGTAATTTCTCTCTTGATGCTGAAGAGAGCAGAGTAAGTCCATACCAAATTGAGTTTGTGTTGAAGGAGAAACCCAACCATCAATACCAACGCCTGATCGTCCCTCAAGAAACATCAATTCACCATCTGCATAGCGAGATAACGCAAATGGCTCCTTCCTTAAAATCAGGTCAAGAAAGTGATCTAACTCTGCGGAAAGATGCTTTTGGTACTGCTTGGTGTTTGTAGTCATAAGGTCTGCGGGAAAAAAGAATACAAAATGAGTGAATGTTTCGATACAATCTAAAAAACAATTATGTCATCATTACAATCAATCATATGATTTCGATCCTCTAGAGAGCTATAGGAGAATAATTGCTCGTCTCCAAAATCAACTTTTGATGCTAAAATCTTGCAGAAGACGTACTGTTTTACTATGCCAGGGTCAATTTTAACAATTCTGTCCTTCAACAGGAAATAGAAGCTAAAAAAAGAAGAATCATAGTTGAAAATTTCTACGATATCTGAAAACTTATAGCCACCATGAAACCATGTTGGCCCATGTTCAAATTGGATGAAGGAAGATTGCGATACAGCTTCTTGCATACCCTTAATAACTTCAACTTCTGAACCTTCTACGTCTAGCTTGATGAAATCAAAACACTCGGGAATTTCGTCATTCGCCGAACGTCTGAAATCACTAAAGCTTGATACCGATAGATCAATTGCATTTTTCACCGAAAGTTCCCTAATCGATCGGTACTGATTTGAGGCAAGCACTTGCGATAAGTAGGGGTCATATATAAGTCCTGAATTTATAGCTTTTTCAACTTCTTCTGCAGATTTGGGACAACAGCAAGTTGTAAATTCTGGATAGAATTTCACAATCGTACTCATGCTCCACAGAGGAGTAGTGCTAACAAAACAGGAAATCAATCTAGACCTGGAAAATTCCTGTAAAGACTGCGCTGCCTCACGGTCTGGTTCAAAAAGATAGTATTTTGATTCGGGATTGATTTGGAGATAGAAGAAATCATCTTTTGCGCCAACAAACAAATTGGTTTTGATGCGCACTCTCGTCATCAACCACTGATGTAGCTTATACTCACCATTGAACTCAGAGCGACTATCAAACAAGTATTTATTTTCACTGAGAAAGTCTAATAGCACTGATTCACTCCACTTGACTCTTTTGAAGTTTTAAAACTCCATTCAACTCTTCAGCTAAACACAAGCAGGTGTTGCATGGTGAGATTTGCTTTTCCTCCAAGGAACACCAACAAAACTACAAGATTGATTATAAGAATATTTCAATTCACACTTTATTTCAGACACAAAATATTACAATACCAGGACAAGCTTAGATTCAGGTATAGCCCAGAAGTGTTGAATTTTCAAAATCTTGACGCTGGATACCAAGTCGTGAGTTAGTGTTAGTGATGCTAAACTTGTTTTACTCTTGCCTCTATTCTCATTAATACAAATTCGAGTTTGTGTTAACTCGAATTTGGTAAAGTTCTGCACCGAGATTCAAGACTTCTGGGTATAGCCATGTTTATTACCAAGAGATGGATCAGTAGTTTTAAGAATGGCTGGTAGCCAATTCATAGATGGAGACTGCAATTACGATGTTTTTTCAAAGTTTCAATTATCTTTGCAAACTCAGTTGGCAGTACACCGCTATCTATTCTTTGAAACCGTCGATCAACGTGACTGTTTAAAATATTAAGAAGTCCAGACTCATTTTGACAAACACCTTCAAGATGGGAAAGCTGTGTATGGCAATTACCCCAAATACTGAGATAATCCATCCAATCTTGTTCAGAGCACCTCATATAGTGCATTCGATAGAAATTGATTAGATTTTTGGCGCACTCTTGAATGATTTTTTGATGATCAATTTCAGTCACACTGCTTCTTTTTAACATTAACACCATAGCATTTACCCATGATGTATAGTCAGTAAAAAGCTCTGTTGCTGAATCTATTTGTATCGCAGTCTGATACCAAATAGGAAATGGTGCTTTCTTGCGAATCTCATCAATTGTCTGCTGTTTCGGCTCCTTGTATGATGACTCTTTCTGTTGCCTCAACATATAGAGAATTGGCAGAAATTTATTCTTTCCATATAAAGAATAGCCGAATTGGAGAAGCCATTCTTCCGCAAAAGCATTGATTGAATTATGAACGCACCGACTTATACTATCTGCAATTATGCGCATAACATCTGATCTGGTCACAGCGTATGCAAGTGGGCAGTGGAAGAGAAATGTATATTTCAATCTAACAGTTGGATCATCGCTTAAATTCTTGTATATCAAGGTTTCATACAGGATAGGAGACCATTGATAAACATTTTCAGATTTTTCAAGAAACCCAAGACAATGACCTTGAACGCAGCTATAGTCTTGATTAATTTCCAGAAAGCTTACACATAGTGGTAGTGAAGAGAGGAGGACAAAGTCATCATCGGCATGAAACATCAAGTATGGGGTTTCAACTAGATGAATACAGTACAAAAGTTTTTGAAACAAGCCTAGTGAAGGTAAATGGAGATAAGTGACATTAGAAGAAAAGACAAAAGAATCACTAAGATTTGAACTTGACGAGTCTGCAACAATTATTGGGCACGATAATTTAACGAAATGATCCAAAATTCGTCTTAAATGGAAATGTCGTTCGTGAGTCGGGATAATGATTGTCAACTTCTCCTGTAGTTGCTGATTAATCACACTGGTTGGATAAGTTTTCATCACAGCTCTAATTTCCAATGAGAATGTTATGGAGTCTAGCAAAGTCGTTTTAGATAGCCGTCTGGAGCAACAGTAATGAGGAGTTTATCCTGAACAGACTGATCAATTTCAAATTCAGGGTGGGTTTTGATGTATTCCCAAACGGCGGTTTTTGGGTTATTTCCAGGGCCCCAAGGACGATCGGGGAACATGTCTCCAGGAAGATCTTCGATAATGGTGTCAAACACAACGCAGTAGCTGCCAGGAGTTACGAGGGGGGCGTAAGCTTCTAGCTCGGCAAGGACATGATCGTGGGTGTGATTACTGTCCAAGCACACTAGTATACGTTCTTTGCTAGTAGCCTTTTGGTGAACTAAATCAACGACCTGAGAATCGATACTAGATCCTTGAATCATCGAAATTCGCTTGAACATGGGATGACTTTCAATAGCTTCCCGATTATGCTCACGAATGTCAATATCAAGTCCTAGGACTTCAGCATCTTGAGGCCCACCGCAAGCAGCATTTAGCTCTAGCATTGAAGCGGAGAAAATCAGTGAGCCACCATGGGCAATTCCAGTCTCAATGATTAAATCAGGTTGAATAGACCAAATTAGCTCTTGCACCGCCACAATGTCTTGTGGGTACTGAATAACAGGTCGTCCGAGCCATGTGAAGTTGTAGGAATATTTCGGCTCGGTTGAAGCGAGCATGAATCCCCTGGAGGTGTAGATGAGATCCTTATTCCTTGAGTTTCTAGCAACTCGGTTTACAACTTCTTCAGAAAACTGCTCTGATTTATCCATGTCAACTTTAAAAAAGTAAAATTCTTTCTACTGAGTTGGTGGAGGCTGTCACGCACAAAGCTAAATGTATGGTATGGAGATCTTGAGAAGCAAACCCTGCCCTGTTGAAAGTGCCAGCATCTTCGTTCCTCTCAAAAGGGCAAAGTTGCCATCTAATATCGCTTTTTGTGCGGTATGGCCTTTGCCTTCTTCAGAAAATTCATAATCATCAAAGGTGGTGGAATCATTTGGAGTGAGTTTGTTCAAGAAAAGTTCAACTGCTTCTAGTTCTGGACTTCGCTCCTGCCTTTTGTGATCGTCTCTTCTGGTTATCTTGGATGTTTTCTAACTTTCGGGCATCTCCCCAAAACGCGATAGGCTCATAGTTAGGGTATGGATAATAGCCAAGATTTAACTGAATATTCCATCCATTCTCTTTAATCCACTGTTCAACCAAACGGCGAACAGAAACAGGCTTGCCTGAGCAAACGTTGATAATTCCAGGATTGTCTGCAGACATTGCCAGCTTGACTAAAGATTGAGCGACTTGACTAACATGGAGATAGTCTCGGAGCTGCTCTCCTTCCGACATGCCAAAAGTCGTCTTATGCTGATTAACAGATTCTCGAAGTTGAGAGAAAAGCGATTTTGGAGACTGTCCTTCACCATATAGGTAGAACAGTCGTGCCCAAGCCAGCGAGAATGGAACTTCGGTTTGCAAGTACTCAAGATGACAACGAAGTGTATTCTTCGCATGTCCATACGGATTGGATGGCTGGGGCAGCATTATCTCTGATAGCTCGCCACAAATCATACCATACTCAAAACAAGTTCCAGCAATAACAAGGGATGGTAGACCAGAACGAATTAATGTGCTTAGGAAAGCATACTGTCTTGGCAACTCCTCTTCAAAATGATGAAGAGATTTGTAATTCGGCAAACCACTCCAAGCAAGATGAATTAGAGAATCAGGATGATCTATTTCCTCAAAGATTTGACTTGAAAACTGAGCTAAATCACACTGGATCACTTTTCCAGAAAAATCAGTCAGTTGGGCAGTGCTAATATCTCGAACGAGAGCAATCACCTCGACAGGATAGCGGGATAGTTCAGCAAGAACATACTTCCCAATAAAACCTGTTGCTCCTGTAACTGCAATTTTCATGCGTCTATCACTGACAATTCAGGAATTGCTAAAACGAAAGACCCACCCCATCCCTTGATGTAGTCAAGCTGGGCAGTAATTTCATCCTTAAGATTCCACGGTAGAATACAAATACAATCTGGCATTACTTGCTTCAGAAAATCCTCGCCGACAATTGGGATGCGGCTACCCGGCATAAGCTTACCTTGCTTCCCTGGGCTGCGATCAACCACAAATGAGATCAGGTCAGGTCTGATGCCCGCATAATTCAGTAATGTGTTTCCCTTGGCCGCCGCCCCATAGGCTGCCACAACCTTACCCTCTTCCTTTGCCTTCAGCAAAAAAGTGAGAAAATCATCCTTAACACGATTCACTTTTTCCTGAAAACCAGCGTAATAGGCAACGGTTAATAAACCCTGATTCAACTCCCTTTGGAGCAAAGCATCAACATTAGATGAAGTCGCATAGGGCTTGAAATCCTGACGTTGGGCAAACACCCGTAAGCTTCCGCCATGAGTTGGAATTTCCTCAACATCCAAAATTTCCAAGCCACTGGCCGCAAAAATCCGATGAACCGCTGTTAAAGATAAATAGGAATAATGCTCATGGTAGATGGTGTCGAACTGACATTGATCAATGAGATTGAGGAGATGGGGAAACTCAAAGGTAGCAACCCCACTAGGTTTCAATAACTTAGAAACCCCCAATACAAAATCATTAATATCCGGCACATGCGCCAAGACATTATTTGCAACCACCAGATCCGCCTGTCCCCGCTCTTCTGCTAATCGAACCGCCAAGTCCACCCCAAAAAAAGCTTCAACAATATCTATCCCCTTTGCCCGTGCCGCTCCCGCCGTACTTGTCGTAGGCTCCACACCGTAACAGGGAATCCCCCGATCTTGGACATACTGCAAGAGATATCCATCGTTAGCCGCTAGCTCAACGACCAAGCTACTTGCACTTAGCTCAAAGCGAGTAACCACTGATTTCACATACTGATTGGCATGAGCAAGCCAGCTACTCGAAACCGAACTAAAGTAGGCATAGTCTTTGCCAAACAGATCATCTCGCCCTGTATAGTCTTCTGTCTGCACTAACCAACAGTGATTACAGACCAAGACGCGAAGTGGATACCACCTTTCAGGCTCATTCAGATTTGCTTCGGTCAAGTAGGCGTTTGATAGAGGCGCGGATCCTAAATCAATCAAGGTCAAGAGAGGTTCCGCTTGGCAATGACGACACTTCATCTATCAAGATATCCAGATTGTAGACCTTCCATAGCCAGGCTAATAACCAAGCCTGAAGTATCCAGTGCATGAGTCAAATGGTAACCGAACTAGAGAGATTTCGTTGATGTCCAAAAGCTCTTTGAGCGCGATGGTCTCTCCAGCAAAATTGCGGTAGCAGACCTCATCAAGAACCACCACCCCCCCCTTTGGCATACAAGGTAGAAACTGCTCCAAAGCGACCTTTGTGGGTTCATAGAGATCTGTGTCCAGAATCAACATGGCTACCACAAGATCTGGTTTTTCACTAACATACTTGGGAACGGTATTAACAATGTCACCTCGGATGATTTCACAGCGCGGCACTTTACTAACTGGACGAATCAAGTCGTTTAGTGATATAATACTCTGGAGTAGCTCGTAATTTGTATCAGCGAACATCGATTCACTTATATCGCCAGGGTCTTTATCCGAGATACTGCGAAATCCTTCAAAGGTGTCAAAACCTACTAAAGAGCGGTTGATGGCGTAGGGCTCCAGGATGATTGACATTTGTAGGTAAAGCATCAGAGAGCTACCACGGTGTACGCCACACTCCACGATTGCTCCTGGGATTGTCGCTATCATCCTGAATAGATCAACGCGAGAAAGCATTTGCGCTACTTGTATTCGAGTTGCAAAGAGAAATGGTGCATCTGCAACATAATCAGACTCACAAGATGCAATAAGCCTTGCCCTCTCCTCATAATAAGCTCTTTCTTGTTCTGTGATATTTCGCTTTGTCATCTTGACCGTGTGCTGTTACGAGGTTTTGAGTTTTAGGTTGAGTAGAAAGCCACCCTAGAGTTCACCAATGATCGCCAACTAACGATTATTAGTGGGGTTATAGGGATCTAGCGTGCTTGCGTCGAACAATTGGCTGAGGTAGTAATGACCGCCCATCCCTCCTGCCCTGCTGTCAACATTTGGAGGAGTGTCAACTCCTATATCCCCCTTCGCAATGGTTCTGAAATCAATGCTCATCCGTGCTGTCTGGGTAAGATTGGGAACAGTGCCGTGGAGATGAGACGCAGAAAATATGATGATGTCCCCTGGCTTACCCGCAATCCTAATTTCAGAGCTTGAATTAATATCCTCCAGTGGCAGCGGATGCCTTCGGGATTCTGAGCCTATGTTTTGAACAGCCCTCTTCCGCTCCACCTTGTCCCAGTACTCAATGTCGTGGAGAGACGAGCTATTCTCTACTGGCCTTGAAAAGTAATCTGGCCATATGGACATGGCTGTATCTGGTGTTATTGGCAGAATGGGAACCCAGTGGTTGATCTGGTAGGTTGGGCTACTGTACCATGTGTCCCTGTGGGGCGCATATGAGTAGCTGACTCCAGAATGCAAGTAATCATAATTGGGAACGACACGAATTCGGGGCACATCGAAATAGTAACTTGAAGGAACACAGCCCGTCTCCTCCAAAAAGCTCCTTATAAGCTCTTTGGATCGTCTGCTGTTTGTGAATACATTTTTGAGCCTTTCTACATGCCTTGCGAATTCTTCGACAGGCAGTGTATTGAATGCGTTTTGCGGTTGGTCTGTGTTAAACTGTTCACATGCAAGCGCAAAAGCATATTCACACAAATCAGTAATTGAATTCAATTGAGAAAGTACAAAGATATCGCCTAGATGTATTTTTTTTCTTCTCTCTGAGTCTGTGAATGGTTGATTGAGAATGATGTTGGTTGTCATTGTTTTGTCGCCTCAATTCCTTGATTTGGTGTAATCACTTTTGAATACGCTTGAATGCTGGCAGGATGCTTCAGTCTGCTAGAACTACCGATTCAGTTTCCGCCAACATGCTGATGTTCTCGTAAATCAACTAGAAATCAATAAAAGGCAGTGCTTTGTCTCTCTCGGACATACATGATATTGCAGTAGGCCAGTCAATGCATAGCCTTGGGTCTAGGGGGGAAATTCCACGTTCCGAACATTGATGATAATCCTTAGAGTGAAGGTATAGCAGCTCAACATTGTCTAGTGTTGATTGAAATCCGTGTGCGAAGCCTTCTGGTATGACCATCATCATAGCATTGTCCTGACTTAGGTACTCGCCGTGCCACTGTAAAAAGGTCGGAGATTCAGGTCTCAAATCCACGACTACGTCAAAGACCTCACCCCGTAAGCAGGTAACAATTTTTGTCTCAGTGTAAGGAGGAACCTGATAGTGCATTCCTCGCACAGTCCCTTGTCGCCGTGTTAGTGTGTGGTTCATCTGTCGAATATCGCACTCGATTCCAAATTGATGGAACGTATCTCGACAGAACAACCGCTCCAGAAATCCTCGCTCGTCACAAAGGGGATGACGCTCTAGAAGCATCAATCCTGGAAGGGGCAAGGACTGCACGCGGAAGCGATCACTCATCTCACTACCTCTTCCCGTTGTGATTGAACATAGCGATCAATCATCTCAAGACTCAGATTTTGCATGGCAACTTGCTGTTCTGCCGCCTGATACCACTCGATCAAACATCGAATTGCCTGCTCTACCGACCACCTAGGTTGCCAGGACAAACGCGATCGCGTCTTACTTGAATCCAATTGCAGCAAACCAGCCTCATGATGCACCGGGGCAACATCCATAATCTCTACAGTTCCTCCCCAAGCTTCAGCCGCCAAGCGCGCCACCTCTCCCACTGCTCGCGAGTCTGCCACACTTGGGCCAAAATTCCAAGCCTCGCAGAACTCAGCTGCCTCGTCCCCTAGTAGTCGTTCCGCTAGGAGCAAATAGCCCGAGAGCGGCTCCAAGATATGCTGCCAGGGTCGCACCGCCTGCGGATAACGTAGCCTCAGCGCTTTACCGGACTGGAACGCCCGAACACAATCGGGAATCAGCCGTCCCATCGCCCAGTCGCCACCACCGATCACATTTCCTGCCCGAGCCGTTGCCACTGCAATCCCTTCAAACTGCAAAAAACTGGAGCGATAGGCCGACACCACCAGCTCAGCACAAGCCTTGCTGTTGCTGTAGGGATCGAAGCCCCCCAATGGATCTGTTTCACGGTAAGGATAAACCCACTCATGATTCTCGTAGCATTTGTCCGTTGTCACGACCACAACCGCCCGAACTGAGCCTGCCTTGCGAGCTGCCTCTAGCACATGGACTGTGCCCATTACGTTCACCGCATAGGTCTCAACTGGGTACTCATAACCATAATTCACAAGAGGCTGAGCAGCCAGGTGAAAAATTACAGTCGGTCGGATTTGACAAATTGCCGCTTCAGTCGCACCAAGATCCCGAATGTCAGCCCTCAAGTCCACTTCAAGGAGACCCTCGACACCCGCTGATTGGTAAAGGCTCGGGTTAGTTGGTGGGTCAAGTGCCAAGCCAGAAACCCTTGCACCTAACTGATGAAGCCACAGGCATAGCCAAGCTCCCTTGAAGCCTGTGTGTCCCGTCACCAAGACCGATTGTTCTTGCCAAATAGCAGGACTAGGATTCATGGCCAAACTTTCCAGGGCGCTTCGCCCGAGTCCCAAAGCTGCTCCAGATAGACCTTATCTCGCAGAGTATCCATTGGCAACCAAAAACCATGGTGATCAAACGCTTGCAGTTGACCTTCCGCAGCCAGAGAGGCAAGCGGTTCCCCTTCCCAACTGGTGAAATCCCCCTGAATATAATTGATTACTTGAGGGGATAAAACAAAAAATCCACCATTGATGCGCCCTCCGTCACCCTTAGGTTTTTCTAGAAAACCCCTTACTTGATCGCCTTCACGTTCTAGTGCTCCATAGCGCCCAGGGGGCTGCACTGCCGTAACCGTAGCCAGCTTGCCATGTTGCCGATGAAAGGCAACACAAGCAGTGACATCAATGTCTGCAACCCCATCTCCGTAAGTGAAGCAAAATTCAGTATCATTCTGCAAGTAATTGGCAACTCGTTTCAGTCGCCCACCGGTCAACGTGTTTTCTCCAGTGTCTACTAGCGTCACTCGCCATGGTTCGGAATAACGCTCGTGGACTTCCATCATATTTTTAGCTATATCAAAAGTCACATCAGAGGTATGTAGGAAGTAGTTAGCAAAATATTCTTTAATTACGTATCCTTTATAGCCGCAGCAGATGATGAAGTTATTGATGCCGTGGATTGAGTAGATTTTCATAATGTGCCAAAGAATTGGCTTTCCACCAATCTCGACCATTGGCTTCGGCTTTAGGTAGGTTTCTTCGCTAATCCGGGTACCCAGTCCACCTGCTAGAATCACACACTTCATTGCGTTCATAACTTTTCTAAGACACAGCTTTCTAGGATACTGACATGACAGGACAAACCAACACTAAGATCGCAACATTACAGATAGGCTAAAATGATCAAAGTTATTGTGCGTCATAGAAATTTTTTGTGAACCCATAATTGACAATTTTTAGGTTCATTATTGAAAAGTGGATTGCCTTGTAGCTCTTCATTCAATACAGTATATTTTTCCCACATCTGATGATCAAGATTGTGCAAATGATTAAATACTTGGCTTACAGACATACTCAGAAAATTCATCGATTCTTCGCCGTGGGATTTATTTTTGAAGAATGAAGAGTCGAATTTTTCAATCAGCATAAAGTAACTTAAAGAGGAGGTGTCCATGAACTCATCAAGTCTTTTGAAGTCGGGGGTTGTCAGGCTCTTGTGAGGACAAATTAGAAAAGTTGGAGATCTTGCCTCGTTTTTGCGAACTCTTTTCATTTCGCAATCAATCACATCACCAAGAGAGTTTACATGCATTGGCGGAGACTGCAAATTGCCGACTCGACTAATCCTAGAGCGATTAATTGACAATGAATAAAGATCTGCAAGAGCAATACTACTAGAGTACAAAATTAACTCTATACGAGGCAAGGATGTGATCATCGCTAAAGCGAGCTTTACCCATGAAGCATCGTTGGCATAGATTATGACACAAGCAGTTTCACTCAATCGGTGTATTTCTTGTATAAATTCATAGATAGAGACTAAATCCAAGAAAGAGCACGAAGCACAGTCACCGGAAAAGAGTTTAGAAATGTTAGAACTGCTTTCTTGCATTTTCTTTTGAGCAGTCGCTTTTGCCAGTATAGATATTTCATCATTCTGTTCTGAAGGTGGCAAGAAAAAGCGCATGGCTTGAATTTGACCCAGCTCAGAAAGTTTTTGAGTTTGGATGGGATGGGATATATAAAAGTTAATTAGTTTAAGAAGATGATCTATGGAATCATAAACATCAAAATGCAAGCCTGGCTCAAAGTAGTCGTAGATGTTACTACCAACAGATAGGCGGTCTACAAGACAAAAAGTTCCTGAAGCGATCGCGTTAAAAACTTGTGGTGTCGGCTGTGCATTTAAGCTGGAAACCACCGTGATTAAACTTTGAGACATACGGTCTACCCACTCTTGCTCAGCCATGTGCGGATAGACATCAAATGGGATATTTTTTTCTGCCAAAGCTGCCTTCAAAGCGCAGAAAATTTTTCTCCTGCGCGGATGATAGGGACTGCTTGCATTACCGAAAAAAGAAACCGATTGCCGCTTAGGATGATTGGATTGAATAGAAGGGTGGATGATGTTTTTCGGCCAGTTCCCCGAGAGATTCTTGATACCACTCCATGCGAACAGGCAGTGATGAGCAGGCTGACCAAAAAAGAAAATATGATCGTAGGCTTCGCCCTCCAGATAATCGATCAGGGTGGATATTGGACGATGTAAGTGGTGGGTATCACCAATTAACGCAATGGACTTTAGGCCTAAGCCACTAACGCTTCTGGGAAGAGGTGTAGTCCCAGCTTCCAGATAGGAGATCAAATATCTATCAGAAGGGTTGAACTTTGAAACCAGCTCAGAGAACTGCAACAGATCGGGCTGCCAGGAGTCCGTGTGCACACAAATCGAGTTTTCAGTCTTTCTATTGCTGACTGAAGGACCAAAAAAGATGTAGAAAATGTCCTGAAAACTCGGCAGGACTGATGGATCCCTAGAGACAGGTTTCAAGATAACAGACCGCGAGTCACTCATACGCCTGAACCTCACTATGGGAAGCGTTTTACCAGAACTATTCCAATTCTTAAGATTTATCCCACGACCCTACACGATTCTCAGCCATCAAAACAACCTTGGTGTTGATGGCTGAGTGGTGGTGCGATATTTTGCCTGGGTTCTGTGGAAATCGGCGCGATCACAGTGATCCTCCGGATGCCAACACTTCCGAACCGCCTAGCGGCATTTTGCCGACCACGCCGACATCGGTCTGATTGTACTGCGCGAAGTTGGTCGCATGCAAAGACAATCTCGCTAGTCTTCTCGAAGTAATCGCGCTGCTGGAAGACCTCTCTACTGACCATGAATTGCGCTCGTAGGAGGGCCAGCACCTGGAAGCTTGGACGCAGTGGGTGCTAGAGCTGGCGAATGAGATGCTCTAGGCGGGGGATATCGAGCGATCGCAAAGTTGGCAGGGGGGGCGTAGCATGGAAGGGTGAGTGTTTTTCCTTCGCCGCTGGTTTCATTGCAGTCGGGGTGCTGGTTCAAGCTGATTTGTGGCGCGAGTTTCCAGCATTTGCCGGCCATCCGGACTCTGGCCCTGGTCTATGGGCTAGCGGGGGCTGACTGTGTGGATGTGGCTGCTGATCCGGCGGTGATTGCGGCAGCACGATC
The DNA here is from genome assembly GCF_002742025.1 of Limnothrix sp. PR1529. Lineage (NCBI taxonomy): Bacteria > Bacillati > Cyanobacteriota > Cyanophyceae > Pseudanabaenales > Pseudanabaenaceae > Limnothrix > Limnothrix sp. PR1529. Next base: position 29,449 of record NZ_LIRO01000116.1, on the reverse strand, counting down.
GGGCTTGGAGGTTGCCCAGTCTCGATCGGGTCGATCGCCCTGGCTAATGGTTAGCCTGAACGATGGTGAAGACCCCCACTTTCGCAAAGCCCAGTTTAACCCAACTCAGTGCCCTAGTGATTGTTCTCGGCCCTGCGAGCGGGTTTGTCCAACGGGGGCGATCGACCTGGGCGGCGTAACCGAAAGCCTTTGCTACGGCTGTGGCCGCTGTTTGCATATTTGCCCGCTGGATTTGATTGGGGCCCGATCGTATGTGTCCACCCCCAGCGCGATCGCCTCGGTGGTGTTGCCCTTGGGCGTGGAGGCGATCGAGATCCACACGGTTCCGGGTCGCTATGATGATTTTGCGCGGCTGTGGCGATCGGTGGAACTCCACCTCGATCGGTTGCAGTTGGTGGCGGTCAGTTGTCCCGATGGCCCAAATTTGGCAGATTACTTGCGATCGCTCTACGACTTGATGGCACCCGGCTTGCGAGCGGCCGGTTGCGCCCTGATTTGGCAAACGGACGGGCGGCCCATGAGTGGCGACATTGGCGCAGGGGCCACGCGCGCGGCGATCTCCCTGGGCCAGAAGGTTTTGCAATTGGGCTTACCCGGTTTTGTGCAGTTGGCCGGGGGCACGAACGATCGCACCGTGCCCAAACTCCGAGATTTAGATCTGTTGGGGCCCGATCGCCTGGCCGGCGTGGCCTATGGCAGCTATGCCCGATCGCACCTGAAACCCGTGACCGATCGGCTAGAGGCCCTGGAACTGGCAGCGGGCCAAGCCGTGCCGATCGAAACCCAACCGGAATTACTGACCGAGGCGCTGACCTTGGCGCAACCGTTGTTCGCTCCGCTCAAAGCTCCCCATGCTCCGATTCCGCTGGCAGCGCTGCCGCCTTAGCCTGTGGCTAGGTTTGTAGCGTTGCTTTGCTCCGAGTCCAACTTGCCGCGCCCTCTTGCTGTTAATTAGCTCTTATGGTGATGTTTCCCGATACTGGCGATCGTCCCGTGACTTTGCAAACCGCCCAACAAGTTAAGGAAGGAACTGACTTGGCAGCAATGGCTGATTCCGCTGGCGCACCGGCTGTGGGTAGCGAAGCGATCGATCTGGGTCGCACTCGCAGCACCGATGACCTGAGCCAACTTCTGGGTATTTTGCCGCCTCACCTGCGGAAAGTTTTAGAAAATCATACGGATTTGAATCAGTTGGTGGAGGTGGTGATGGACTTTGGGCGGTTGCCCGAGGCCCGGTTCCCCGGTGCCCGCACCGAAAGCCTCAGCGACAAACCCGTCACCCGCGACGATTTGGACTATGCCACCGCTCGGGTTGGGCATTTTGGCGGCGACAACCGCGCCGGCATCGAACAGACCCTGCACCGGATCAGCGCCATCCGCAACCGCCGGGGCGACGTGATTGGCCTCACCTGTCGCGTGGGGCGGGCCGTGTTCGGAACGATCGCCACGATTCGCGACCTGGTGGAAAGTGGCAAGTCGATTTTGATGTTGGGGCGGCCCGGCGTGGGCAAAACCACGGCCCTGCGGGAAATTGCCCGCGTGCTAGCCGATGAACTCCAGAAGCGGGTGGTGATCATCGACACCTCCAACGAAATTGCGGGCGATGGGGATGTGCCGCACCCGGCGATCGGGCGGGCCCGACGAATGCAGGTGGCCGAACCGGAATTGCAACACAAGGTGATGATCGAAGCGGTGGAAAACCACATGCCGCAGGTGATCGTGATCGACGAAATCGGCACGGAGCTAGAAGCCTTGGCAGCTCGGACGATCGCCGAGCGTGGCGTGCAACTGGTGGGCACGGCCCACGGTAACCAGTTGGCGAACTTGATCAAAAACCCAACTCTCTCGGATTTGGTCGGCGGGATTCAATCCGTCACCTTGGGCGACGAAGAGGCCCGGCGGCGCGGCTCCCAAAAAACCGTCCTGGAACGCAAGGCCCCGCCGACCTTTGAGGTGGCGGTGGAAATGCAGGAACGCAGCCGCTGGGTGGTGCATGAGGATGTGGCCACCACGGTGGATTCCCTGTTGCGCGGGCGGATTCCCGAGCGGCAGGTGCGCACCATCAGCGACACGGGCCAGGTGACGATTACCCACGAGCTGCCGGAAGCCGAGACGGCGGGCACTGATCGCTCCCTGGCCCCAGCGGGCCGCAACGGCGGCCCCAGCAAGGGGGATCGCGGCTGGCGATCGAGCGGGCAAATGACCCCAGTGCCGCCCAGTCGCCGGGCCGTCGTACCCCTGGGAGCCGCCACGCCCCACGAGGAATTCGCCCAACTGCTCGATCGCACCGACTACAGCCCCCGGGCGATCGATGAAACCGACGACCTGAAGCAAAACGGCTATCTCTACGTCTACCCCTACGCCGTCAGCCGCCACCAGTTGGAGCAGGCGATTCGGTTGCTGAATTTGCCAGTGGTTTTGACCAAGGAGCTGGACACGGCCGATGCGGTGCTAGCCCTGCGCACCCACTTGAAAAATCACACCAAGTTGCGCCACCTGGCTAAAACCCGCCAACTGCCGATCTATATCCTGAAGTCCAACAGCACGGCCCACATTGCCCGCACCCTGCGCCGGATTCTGAAGCTGGACGACGAGGGCGGCGAAGTGGAACCGGTGGATCTGCGGTTGTTTGCGGACAATGCCAGCGATGACGAGCTGGAAGCCCTCGAAGAAGCGCGGCTGGCGGTGGAAAACATCGTGATTCCCAAGGGGCAACCGGTGGAGTTGTTGCCGCGATCGGCCCATGTGCGCAAAATGCAGCACGAGCTAATCGAGCATTACAAACTCACCTCCACCAGCTTTGGCGAGGAACCCAACCGCCGCCTGCGGATCTTCCCGGCTTAGTCGCACGACAGCCTTAAATTCGTTGGGTCAAGTTGCGGAGTCAGTCGTGGTGACAAGGGGCTTAAGCCCCTTGCTGCCTAACGATTTGGTGGCGATAACAGCCATGTAATTTAACCCAGCGAATTAAGGCAGCCACGCTACTAGGGCAGGCGACCCAATTCAAACCGGCCTCAAAAAATCAGAAAAACAATTCGAGGGTTTTACCTATGGCTCTCTCTCGTCGTGCGCTAATTCGGCAATCCTTAGCTGCGGCTGCGGGCTTCACCCTGGCGGACTGGTTGCTGTGGGGACAAGATGGGGCGATCGCCGCTCCAATCGCCCAAACCACCCCGACCGTACCCGAAATTTTCAAAGTACCGCCCTTACCCTACGCCTACGACGCACTGCAACCGACGATCGATCGGGAAACCATGGAGTTTCACCACGACAAGCACCACGCCGCCTATGTCAAAAACCTGAATACCGCGATCGCACCTTACCCCGAACTGCACAAGCGCTCGATCGAAGATCTGATCAGCAATCTCGACGCGCTGCCCGCCGACATTCGCGCCGCCGTTCGCAACAATGGCGGCGGTCACGACAACCACAGCCTGTTTTGGGAAAGCATGGGCCCCAACGCGGGCGGCCAACCCACTGGGGCGATCGCCCGGGCAATTACAGACACCTTTGGCAGCTTTGAAGCCCTGCAAACCGCGTTCAACCAAGCGGGAGCCAAGCGCTTTGGCAGTGGCTGGGCTTGGCTAGTGCTCGATCGCCAAGGAAAACTCACCGTCACCAGCACCGCCAACCAAGACAGCCCGCGAATGGAGGGTCAAATTCCCCTGCTCGGCAATGACGTTTGGGAACATGCCTACTACTTGAACTATCGCAACCGACGCGATCAGTATCTCCAGCAGTGGTGGAATGTGGTGAACTGGCCGGTAATTAACCAGCGCTACGAAGCCGCTAAAGCCGCTTAAAACTCAAAGGTCGCGGACACATTGATTTCCCATGTCCCAGCCGTCAGGACAAGGGGCTTGAGCATCTTGCCTCCCACGATCTACCAACGGTGGAATCAGGGTTTCAGGTGATTTGACGACAGGCCCTCAAGCCCCCTGTCCGCTGAGATTTGACACGGTTTTTGGGGGTTTGAGGCCCCAAATTGAGATGCCTAAAACACCTCTAGGTTCAACACATAGCGACCTAAAGGCAAATTCTGGGCCCAAAGCTCATATTCCAAACGCACCCAATCGGGAACCGGCCGGCCCGACAGAGTGAGGCTGCGGGTGAAGTTGCGGAGGCGAATTTGTTCGTAGCCCTGGTCTGTGGCTTCCTGGAGCCAATAGCGGCTGATGCCATAGACCCCCCGTTCCCACAGGTGGCGGTAGTGGAAACCGCTGGCGCTTTGCATGGTTAACACAGCCCGCTGGGGGGAAAGTTCCAACCACAAGCTGCGATCGCCCTGGGGTTCCACATTGGCCGCATAACCGGGCATCAGCACCGGTTCGATCGCCTTCACTGCCGGTTCCGCCAGCAGAATATGGAAGCGATCGCGCTCATTTTCGTAAATCGTGGCGGAAGTTTCGATCGAGGCGGCCGTTGGTAAATCTAACGACAACAGCGACAGGCTAATCGGACGGCGGTGACGAATCGGCGACATAGGTTGCGGCCTTGTTGGCTCAGGAGAAGCATCACGCGCAAAACCCGGAAAGCGATAGGATTGTCGGGCGAGCCTGGGCGATGGGTTTGCCAAGCCTTTAGGGCCCGGTAAGCCAATCACTGCCTAGGGCAATTCTGCCTGTGGCAATTCTCCCGGCGCGATCGCGAGTCCGAACCCTGTCGATCTTCCGATGCTCCACCCGATCGTAACATCCGAATTTGTAAACGCCCGCCAACGGCTGATCCTTTCTCCCACTGCCGAGGGCTGCCCCCTCGTGGGTCGCGTGCGGATCCCCGGCGACAAGTCCATTTCCCACCGGGCCCTGATGCTAGGGGCCTTGGCGGCAGGGGAAACAACCATTGAGGGCCTGCTGTTAGGCGAAGATCCCCGCAGTACCGCCGCTTGCTTCCGAGCCTTGGGAGCCGAAATCAGCGAGCTGAACACCGATCGGGTAACCGTGCGCGGCATTGGCATCGGCAATCTGCGGGAGCCGAGCGGGGTGTTGGATGCGGGCAACTCGGGCACGACCCTGCGGCTGATGTTGGGCATTTTGGCTTCCCATCCCGATCGCTTCTTTACAATTACGGGCGATGACTCCCTGCGATCGCGGCCCATGGGTCGGGTCGTGAAGCCCCTGACCCTGATGGGGGCACAAATTTGGGGCCGCCGTGACAACACCCTCGCGCCCCTGGCCGTGCGGGGTCAGGCCCTCCAACCCATTCATTACCAATCCCCGATCGCCTCAGCCCAGGTGAAGTCCTGCATTTTGCTGGCAGGGTTGATGACCGAAGGACAAACCACCGTCAGTGAACCGGCCCTGTCGCGCGACCACAGCGAGCGAATGTTGCGGGCATTTGGGGCGGAAGTGATCGTGGATCCGGACACCATCAGCGCCACGGTGGTCGGCCCGGCCAAGCTCCATGGCCAGCGGGTAATCGTGCCCGGGGATATCAGTTCAGCGGCCTTTTGGCTGGTGGCGGCGGCGATCGTGCCCGGCTCTGACCTGACGATCGAGAACGTGGGCATTAACCCCACCCGCACCGGTATCCTCGACGTGCTGCACCAGATGGGAGCCAACATCACCCTCGAAAACAAGCGCGACGCGGCGGGCGAACCGGTGGCTGATTTGCGGGTGCGCTATGGGCCCCTCAACGGTTGCGAAATTAGCGGGGCCCTGATTCCTCGGTTGGTCGATGAAATCCCCATTTTGGCTGTGGCGGCAACCGTGGCCCAAGGCAAAACCGTAATTCGCGATGCGGAAGAGTTGCGCGTGAAGGAGAGCGATCGCCTGGCGGTGATGGCGGCGGCCCTGCAAAAAATGGGGGCCCAGGTGACGGAACAGCCGGATGGGCTGGAAATTACCGGCCCGGTGCAATTGCGGGGGGCCGATGTGGACAGCCACACGGATCACCGAATTGCCATGAGCCTGGCGATCGCGGCGTTGGTGGCCCAAGGAACAACCACCATCGATCGGGCAGAGGCGGCGGCCATTTCCTACCCGGACTTTGTGCCCACCCTGGAGCGGCTCACCCAAGGTTAATCGGCCTGCAAGTGGATCAAACCAATCGATCGGGCAGGTGAGCCGGTTATGGTGAGCCGGTTATGGTGAGCCAGTCAACTGATCGAGATCGGGCAGGTAGATCAGGCAGATCAGGCAGATTAATCAAGCCGAGTTGGATCGCGCCCCAACCGCCAGGCTACGGCGCGTGATTTCCAAATACACCGCCTCCAAGCCCACGGGCTGACGGGCCAAGCCATCGATCGGCAGGCCCGCCAGCCGCTCCAGCAACTCCGGTAAACTGAGGGACTCCGGCAACCACAACACCAGCTCTCCCCCAGCTTCCCGCCAAGGCCAGCCCAGTTGCTCCACCCGTTCGATCGTCCCGGCGCGATCGGCCGTCGTTACCCGCACCAACTCAGCGGCGGGAATGGTCGATCGCAGTTCCGCCAAAGTTCCCTCCAGCGCGATCGCCCCCTGGCTCAAAATTCCAATTCGATCGCACAGGCGCTCCGCCTCCTCCAGCAAATGGGTGGTCAGCAACACCGTCAAACCCTGCTTTTTCAGATCCCGAATCATGGCCCACAGGTCATAACGGGCTTCCAAATCCAAACCCGCTGTGGGTTCATCCAAAATCACCAACTTGGGCCGATGCACCAGGGCGATCGCCACATTCAACCGCCGCTGCATCCCGCCGCTGAGGGTTTCCACGGGACTATCGGCGCGATCGGTTAAGCCCACCCAAGCCAAGCACTGAGCCAAACGCGATCGCCGTTCCGATCGCCGCAAACCATACAAACTGGCAAAAAAATCTAAATTCTCAGCACAGGTCAGGCTTTTATAGAGCAAGTTGTCCTGGGGGGCAATCCCCAACCAGTGGCGGGGAGCCTGGGCCAAGGGGCGATCGCCCAACCACACCTCACCCCCATCAGCCACCAGCAGGCGACCCAGAATATTAATCGTCGTGCTTTTGCCCGCGCCGTTGGGGCCCAGCAGCCCATAAATTTCGCCCGGTCGCAAGGACAAACTCAGTCCTCGCAATACCGGGCGATCGTCATAGGATTTAGTTAACCGTTCAATTCGCAACATGCTGCGCTGAACCCATGCGGATAATAGGACTTGAACCTACACGCCTTGCGGCACTAGAACCTAAATCTAGCGCGTCTACCAATTCCGCCATATCCGCTTAAGCCCAGACATCATAGCAAAATCCCCCCACTTCGGCAATCGTCTTTGGGAAAACCCTGGATAAATTTTGAGAAAGCAACATCTTGCTTCTGACGATTTAACCATCTTTCTAGAGTTCATCTTGATGATGAAGGTCGATCTAAATTCAGTCTTAGTCTAGTTAATTTCTTAGCAGTTCCGACTGCCCCAATCATGTTACCTTTCACCCTAAAAACAGGAACTGATTCACCCCCAAATCTCCCAGAGCCAGAAATTGATTACCCCTCCTCTGACGGAAAGCCTGTGGCGGAAACCTATCTTCATCTCAACGCCATTATTGCCATTCTCAAAGCGCTAGAACTGCACCTTAAAGGACAACAAGCAACCGTTTTAGCCAATCAGTTTTTGTACTACAGCCAAGATCTTCCTCGGTTGCGGGTTGCTCCTGATGTGATGGTGATCTTTGGAGTAGCTCCCGGCGGCCGAGATAATTATAAGATTTGGCAAGAGGGTCAAATTCCGAGCATCATTTTTGAAGTTACTTCCAAGGGAACTCAAAGTGAAGACCAAGGGCACAAGTATGCTCTTTATGAACAAATGGGCATCCAAGAATATTGGTTGTTTGATCCTAAAAATGAGTGGATTACAGGGCAACTTCAAGGCTATCGGTTATGGGATGATCGCTACATCCCCATTGAAGACCATCGATCGCGTGTTTTAGGTTTGCAGCTCAGTGTTCAAGGTTCCCTCTTGCGCTTTGGGCAGGAAGCAACAGGGAACTTTTTACCAATTCCCGATGAGATTGGAAATTTAGTTGAGAATTTGCAAGCGGCCCAACAACTGGCTAATCAAGAGCGACAACGAGCCGATCGCCTGGCGGAACTGTTGCGGCAACAGGGGATTGATCCCGAGGCGATCGAGTAGCCTCAGCTTGTCTTCATTTTCCTAAATTTGCTTGGTCTTGTTTTAACCGGTTTGGGTTAATTGGAGCTGATTAGAATTGGTCTTCACCCACTCAAAGCAATTCGTCCAAATGAGTTACCTTGAGCGAATTACTTGAACAGTATTTTCTGATAGCGATCAAGCACTAACTGCCATTGGAGCAAGGGGCTTAATCCCCTTGTCTTCGTCGATTGGTAAAACCCAAAAGGTAGCAATTTAGGCTTTTCAGAGACCCGCTAAGCATGGTCGATCGCCTTGAGGGCGGTGTATTGGGGTTCAGCAATTTTGTTTGCTGCAAATAGGGTGTCGGCAATTTCGCCGAGGGTGAGCACCGCGTGCGATCGATAGCCTTTGGCGGCCAAGCGTTCCTTGGCTCCCGTGTTGTGGTCAATGAACACCACCAAATCAGTGACCCGCAGCCCCACTGATTCCAACTTGCCAATTCCTTCGATCGCGCTTTTACCGGAAATCAAAATGTCATCCACCACCACCGCCGTTTCGCCAGGGGTGAAATTTCCTTCCACCACCCGCTGAGTGCCGTGGGCCTTCACTTCCTTGCGCGGAAAAATCATGGGGCGATTCAGGTGCAAGGCCAAGCCAGTGGCCGTGGGCAAGGAACCGTAGGGAATGCCGGCCAGGCGATCAAACGTTAGGGGAGCCACCCGATCGGCATAGGCCAACAGGATTTTGTGAAAGACTTGGGGATTCGAGATGATTTGCCGCAAGTCCACGTAATAGGGAAAGGTGGCCCCGGAGGCCTGCACATAATCACCAAACAAAATGCAACCCAAGTCGAAGAGCTGCACAATCAATTCCGCGTGGGGATGGGCGCTGGTGTTGGTGCTGGCGGGAGCGGGCAACCAAAGGGGGCAGGCTTCCGCGATCGGCCCGCAAACGGCCGTCTGAGCTTGGGTGAGTCGATCGCGCAGTTGCATAATCTGGCGACGGGGTTCCGGGTGGCTGAGGGCCGCCCGAGGCACCAGCACAATCAATCCATCACCATCGGCCGCCAGGCCCGCTTGCAGGGTTTGGCGCAGATTGACATCCAGTCGATCGCCCGTGGCCGCGTCCAGGTCTTGGCCATAGTCCACCGTTGCCAGCCCCGCCCCTGACCAAGCCCCCCGCAACAAAATGGGCGCTTCTGGAGCCACCGCCCGCAGCCGCCGCAAGATTTCCGGATCCGCCGCTTCCAGTTCCAAGCCCATTTGGCTGGGAATGCCCCAGGTTTGCACCTCGCGGGCCAAGCTGAGGTAGCGGGGTTCGGCCTCGGGGGCCGGGTCTTGCAAAACGCGGGCGGAGGGATTTTCGGTGTAACACAGGGCAAACAGGGCGCGATCGGCTTGGAGCAAAAAGGGCGCGGCATGGTCTTGGCCCGAAAAGGGCACGATCGTTACGGCATCCACCTGCCAGCGATCAAACGCTGTGCGAGCAAACAGGCCGCTGTTGATCCAGTCCGCATGTTTGGCATCCAAAATGACGGGCAATTCTGCCGGAATCGTGTGCCGCAACAGGTCTTCTAATAGGGCCAAGCCCGCCGCCCCAAATAGCAAATAGGGATCGATCGCCACCTTATAGGCACAAACCAAATCCGCCGTTTGGGCCACCATCGTTCGCAGCCAGTCTCCCAAGGCCGTCAGGGGGCGATCGACTCCGGCCGCAATGTCGGCCACAGCCGCTTCCAAAAAGTCAGAACTCGGATCCAAACTGAGGCATAGCAAACTCCCGCGCGATTGGGTCGCCCGGTGTAATTTATCGATAAATGTCATAGGAATCGCAGGGAAATCTCAACAGAAATTTCAGAGAATGTCTGAAAAGGAGCTTAGATTATTGGCAAAACACCTGAACCCGGATCATCGGCTAAGAAGCTTTGAATTGTAGAGAGTTAGGCCCCTCCGCTCCGTCAATTGCCATACGGACAGAATGCCCCGGAGTGGCCCAGGGTTCCCTGGTTAATGGAGTAGGATAGGGGCACTTTTTCCGCTGAGCGCCGTTGTGGATGGGCCGGGGATTTAACCTTGGGGTTGAATTCAGGAATTCCAGTCAACGGTGCTGGCTTTGGGCGTTGCGCGCGCCGCTAAATCTTCACCCTGCGGGGCACGTTGTCGATGGAGTATTGCGAGTTTTTGCTGCAAAAGGAGGGCGATCGGGCTTGGTTGCCACTGGAGTCGCCCAGCGTCGAAGTTTTGGAAGGACGCTATCGCCTGATTGCCCGATCGAGCTATCCCGATGCGGCAGTGGAAATTCGTGTGGGCTACCAGCCGGATGGGGCGATCGGGGGCACTAGCCAACGCACCCAGTCCCGATCGGCCCAAACCAATGTCAATGGGCTGGTGGTGGTGATTCCGTTCACGGTGTTGCGGCCGGGGCTTTGGGAATTTAGCTGTCGGCAATCGGTGGGCGAGGAGGCGGATCCGACAACCACGGGGCCCGCCTGGCACTATGCGGTGACGCTGCAAGTGTTGGCCGTGGAGGCGGAAGATTGGGTGGATGTGGAACCGCAACCGGCGACGGATGCGCTGGCCCAGGAATCCAACGGGTCGGAAGTGGTGAGCCGATCGCCCGATGAATTCTCCCCGTCCCATGGCATGAATGGTGCTGAGGGGGCCGTTGAAGAGGTCATGCCGGAGCTAGTGGCGGAAGCGAACGCAGCGAACGGGCTGGCCGATTCGATCGCCCCGAAAATTCCCCAGGCCACGGAGCCGGAGTCTATTGCTTCAGAAATCGCTTCAGGAATCGCTTCAGAAGTTGCTCCAGAAATTACCCCAGAGAGCACCCCGGAAAGCACCCCGAAAAACACTCCAGAAATTACCCCAGCAATTGCCCCAGAGCCAGCCTCGGCCAAGCCCCCATCGATTCCTCTGCCGGCCTTACCGCCCACGGAACCCTTCACGCCCCCGATCGAGCGGTTGATTCAGGTGGAAGACGATCGCCTGTTGCGCATTGCCGATCGCCTGTTGCAGCAAATGGTGGAACCGGCGGAACCGGATCCCATGGAAGCGATCGACCCGCTGGTGGCCGCCAGCCAGCTTCCTCCCTTGCACTTACGACTCGATCGCACCACCTACATCACCGCTTGGGGCGATCAGTTGGTGTTGCAAGGCAGCTTGGATTGGGCCGAACCAGCCAAGGCCCCTATGCTGGCTCAACTGCCGCCCACCTTGGAATGGCGGGTGACCCTGCGCGATCCCAATAGTCAGCGGGTATTGGTGCGGTTGCGCCAGCCGATCGCCGGGTCGCGCTGGAGCCGGCCAAGCGATCGCCCTTTGCCGGGTCAGTTCACCTGCACCGTGGAATTGCCCCTGGAAGCCAGCACCTTTTTGATGTTGGGCGAGCTGGCTTTGTATCCCCACAGTTTGCCCAGCGCCGAACCCCTTACCAGCCAGGCCTTCGCGGTGGCCGCCGATGCCGATGCCCTGTTGCGGGCGATCGAGCCGGATTTTCGCCCAGAGGATTGCACAGAGGACGATCGGGCCCCGGCCGCGTTGCCGCACGAATCCCTGCCGTTTCGGCCCAATGCCCAAGCCCCCGCCAAAAAGAGCTTGGATCTGAAGCTGCTGAACTTTGTGCAACCGGCGAAAGCGCCCATGTTGCCATCGATGTCGCCATCCATGTCGCCGTCCATGGATTCCGCGCCGTCCATGCCCGAGGTTGCCCCCGCCCCGATCGCCGGTGTTGAGTTGCCGGAAGCTGCCATTTTGCAAGGGTTGCCCCCCGCTGCGCCAATTCCCACTGCCAACGGCCCGGCCCCTTGGGCGATCGACCCCTTACCCAGCGAGCCTTCACCCTTTGATGCGCTGCCCAAGGGTCACCGGTTCTGGTCAAGACTCACGGCCTTGGCCGATGACCAAGATTTACGGGCCTGGATGCGGGCCCGAGGAGAGGGGGTTGCGCCCGCCCCGGAGCCACCGGATCCCGATGCGGACTGGACGGCCGGTGAAGTGCTGGTGGATGACCTGTTGCCGCTGCAAAACGAATCCAATGGCTGGTCTGCCCAAACCAGCCCGCCGCCGCCGCCCGCCGATGCCACCTTGCCGCCCACGATGCCGATTCCACAGCCCACGATCGAGCTGTTGACCCATCCCCTGGTGGCGGAAACCACGGCCACCTTGCGGTTGCGAGTGACGGAGGTGCCCTCACGACTCTGCATTAAGGTTTGGACGAGCGATCGACAAACGCGCCAAATCTTAGAACCACCGCGCTGGCTGTTGGAGTTGCCCCCCAATGGCCTGGGGGAATTGGAAACCCGTGTCACCTTGACCGTGCCGGCCCTGGTGGCGGAACTGAGCATTGAGGCGGTGGTGATGGAGTTGGCAACCCACCGCGAAAGCCGCAAGGCGGTGATTGTTGCACCCGTGTTGCCCCCTGAGGCCCATCCCGATCGCCCCACATTGGATCCATTGGCGATCAACAACCTGTTTGAGGCCCTGTCGCCCTCCCGTTGGGATTAGGGCGGCATTGAGCCTCCGGTCAAGGATCCAAAACCCAATCACAGGGCATGTTGGGGGCGATCGGCTCCCCGCATTGGTTCAAGCGTTGGTTCAAGCGTTGGTTCAAGCCTTGATTCGCTTGTTTGTTAAAAATCTTTAGCAACCCCACGCCACACCGGAGGCCAGCTCGTACAGTTAATGGGAAATCCTCTGAATTCGATTAAGAATAAGGATCTTTTCCCATGGCAGCCTCTTTTCTTCCTTCGATTTTCGTGCCGATTGTTGGCTGGGTATTTCCTGCTGTAACAATGGCCCTGCTGTTCCTGTATATCGAAAGCGACGCTTAACAAAAAATCGCAAGCGAAGCTGTGCGTAGCCTGCCAAATTCCCCGATCACGGCCCTGAATCACAGCGAGGGCAATGACTGGGGAGATTGCAGTTTGCCTTCTCCTTGAATCGAGTTGATTAAATCCAGACCGCTGGCTGTCTAAGATAGTTAGCGGTTTTTTGCGGGCGAACAGCGCCTGAAGATCATGAGCGATCGGGTGGCGACGGCACGGTTAATTGAAGTTTTTTCAGCAATCCAGGGTGAAGGGCCGATCGTGGGCACGCGGCAACTGTTCATCCGGTTTGCCCAATGCGATTTGCGCTGTGACTATTGCGATAGCGATCGCACCTGGGTGGCTCCCGATCATTGCGACATTGAGCAAACCCCTGGCCTACGGGATTTTGTGACTGTTGCCAACCCCGTGAGCCAATCGCAGCTCCTGGACTGGGTGCAACAGCTCGATCGCCCCCATCTACACGACAGCATCAGCATTACGGGGGGTGAACCTCTGTTGCACAGTCGTTTTTTGCAAGATTTCTTACCAGCCTTGAAGACCGTTTCCAGCCTGCCGGTTTATTTGGAAACCGGGGGCCATCGGCCACAGCAGTTGGAACCCCTGTTGCCTTGGCTGGATTGGATTGGCATGGATTTGAAGTTGCCCAGTGTTAGCGGCGAAACCCACTGGGAGGCCCATGGGGAGTTTTTGCGGTTGGCGGTGGCAGCGCAAAAGTGGGTGTTTGTGAAAGCGATTGTTTCCGAGGCAACCACGCTGGCGGATCTGACTCGATCGGCTGAGTTGGTGGCGGCGATCGATCCCCATTTGGTTTACGTGATGCAACCCGTTTCGCCCTTGCCCGCGCCGATTAAGCCCGATCGCCAACCACCGCAACCACCCCAGCCCGAACAAGTGTTGGCCTGGCAACAACACCTGAAACAGTGGTTACCGCAGGTGATTGTGATTCCACAAACCCACAAGGCGATCGGGCAACTTTGACCGGGCCCTAATCGGGAATTTTGAGGGACAGCTCGTAGACCGATCGCTTGGGCAGGTTCAGTTGGCCGGCAATCTCGCGGCTGGCGGCCGATCGGCTCATCCCTTGAGTCATGCGATCGGCCAGAGCGGCGATAATTTCCGCTTCCGTGGGTTGGTGGGCCACCGGGAGCACTCCGCCCAAAATGAGCACAAATTCCCCCTTGATGGGACAGGCGGGATTCTCGGGAGTCCAAGTGGCGATCGCCTCCGAGAGGGAACCGCGCCAAAACTGTTCGTAGCGCTTGGTCAGTTCTCGGGCGATCGCGATCGGTCGTTGGTCGCCACCGTGGTTGGCCAGGTCTTGCAGGGTTTCCCGCAGGCGGTGGGGCGCTTCGTAAAGAATCACGGTGCGGGCCTCTTGGGCCAGTTGAGCCAGTCGATCGCGCCGTTCTTTGCCCTTGGTGGGTAAAAATCCTTCAAAACAAAAGCGATCGGTGGGTAAGCCGGAGCCAATTAGCCCCGCGATCGCTGCGCAGGCTCCCGGCACTGGCACAACGGACAACCCGGCTGCCCCGCAAGCCGCCACCAATGGCACGCCCGGATCGGAAATGCCCGGCGTACCCGCATCGCTGACCAGGGCGATCGCCTGGCCCGCCCGCAGTCGATCGAGAATTTCGGGAATCCGTTTGGTCTGGTTGTGTTCGTGATAGCTCAGTTGGGGCTTGCTGATTTGGAAGTGAGCCAGCAGCTTGCCCGTGTGCCGGGTGTCTTCCGCCGCGATCGCATCCACTGCCTGCAAAATTCGCAAAGCTCGGTAGCTGATATCTTCCAAATTCCCGATCGGGGTGGCCACCAAATACAGGGTTCCCGGCTGCACTGTTGTGACTTCGCCCACGGTGGTCGGCGCTGGGGAAGGCGTTGCCGTCATCTGCCGAACCTCCCCCTAGATTAAAAAGCGATCGAGCGCCGCTTTCAGTTCCGCCAATTCCGCGTCAATGTTGCCCTCGCGTGCTGCTCGCACAATGCACTCATTCAGGTGCTCATCCAAAATGGCCCGCGCCACCCGATCGATCGCACCGCGCACCGCCGCCAACTGAATCAACACGTCGGGACAATCTCGCCCATCCTGCACCATGGCCTTGATGCCGCGCACATGGCCTTCAATCCGCGACAGACGATTCACAATTTTGCGAATCGCTTCCGGGTTGTGGGCGTGGCTGTGGCTATGGGACGGGCCATGGCTGTGGCCGTGAGCATGGCCGTGAGCAGGGCTGGGAGCGGGATTGGAGTCGAGATGCTGGGCAGAGCTGGGGGCGGGCTGATGGGACTGGTCGGAATCGGCGGCAGGGTGAGGGTGATTGTCAGGTTGTGCAGGGTCGTGATCAGGACGATTCAAGGGATGGAACGCAGCCAGATTCAAAGGGGCAGTTTGGATTCTAACGCGATGGCTCCGGGTTTCCGAGCGATCGCACCGCTTCGAGGGCCCCGTGAGCAATTTGGGGCAGAATACTGCGATCGCGATCGCCCAAAGGCGCATCGATCGCCACCACCAGCCCAAAGGGCCGCCCATCCACCGGCTCCACATAGGCACAATCCCACCGCACCCGGCTCATCCACCCCGCCTTAGACCACAGGCGCGTGGTGGGGGGCAATCCTTCCCCCAAAAAACCGGTGACTTGGTTGTAATCCGGATCCAAGCTGGCCACGGTGGCCGGATCGAGCGATCGCGCCAGGAGGTTCATCAGCATTTGCGATCGCGCCGCCGACACCGCCACCCCACCCGCGATCGCGTGGAGCAGCCGCGCCACCGCATCCGTCGTCAAATAATTGCGATTGCTGTAGTCTGCCGCCAAAAAGACTCGCTCGCGGCCATATGGCCCATCACCCCAAGTTTTTTGGCAAACATTAATGGTTTGGAACTCTTCCCAACCAAACGATTGCAAATAGCGATTCACGATTTGTCGTTGCTGTTGCCAGGTTTCAAAGGGGCCCGCTGGCAACTCCGGGCCGCTGGTGGTTCCCGACAACACATCCACCAAATAGCTCGTGGCATCGTTGCTGGAATTGACGATCGCATCATGCAGGGCCCGATCGACCTCTTCCGTGGGCGAAATCATGCCCTTTTCCAACCATTCCTGCACGGCCACCGCGTAAAACAGCTTGACCACGCTGGCCGGATAAATGCGCTCCACACCGCGATAGCTGAATCCGCGCACCGGATGGGCCCAAAAATCCGCCGGAGCCAGGGCTCCACCCGTGTTCACCATGTAGGGCGGATCGTAAACCCACCAGGTCAGGGCCAATTGGTTGCGGGCTAACAGCGGATATTGGATCCATAGCCGATCGAGCAGTTGTTTTCCCAACCGCTCCAGTTCCCCATCCTGTTGGTAAAAAATCATGCCTACGGTGTTTGGCGTGAACCCAACGATTCTCGCCTATGCTTGGGGCGATCGTCCTTGTTTGCACCGGAGACCTTCCATGACCTCGATCGCCCTCGATCGCGTGCTGGCTGACTTGGGCCAACCGATTCCCGATCGCCCGGAGTATCGCTGCACCGAACCCCTAGACCTCTTCACCCGGCCCGACGGGGAAGAACTGAGCACCCAGGTGGCTCCCGGGCGACAACTGTGGTTTCGGCAACTGTCGGCGGATTTGGCAGCAGGTTTGGACACTGGTGCAGGAGCCAATTCGGGAGCCAATCTAGAAGCCAATTCAGGAGCCAACGGGGATTTCAATCAAGGGGCGATCGAAGTGGTGCTTTGCGAGGATGACTATGCCGCTTGGTTGCCCCTGGCCGCTTTGGCTCACCTGGCCCCGGCCATTGGCCCCTATCGGGCCCCGATCGTGTCGCGATCGGCCATTGTCGATCGAATTCCCCAGGCGATCGCCTTTGCCCAAGCGGCCATGGCCGTTCCCCATTGCTATCTTTGGGGCGGCACGATCGCCCCTGATTATGACTGCTCTGGCCTCATTCAAGCGGCTTTTATGAGTGTGGGCGTTTGGTTGCCGCGTAATTCATATCAACAACAGGAATTCACCGAACCGGTTGAACTAGAAAACCTGCAACCCGGCGACTTGCTCTTTTTTGGAATGCCCGCCAAAACCAACCATGTGGCGCTGTATTTAGGCAAAACCATCGGACAACATTGCTATCTTCACAGTTCCGGTTATGAACAAGGGCGGGGAAGAATTGCGGTTGATTTTTTGTCTGATCAGGGCGATCGGGTGGCCCAAGCTTATTTTTCCCAATACAAAGGAGCCGGTCGCATCCACAGCAGCTATCAACCCAGCCTCAAGGGCTAATTCACGGTTCATTCACCGATCTGCTTTGGCGCGTTGATGGCCCTCAAGCTAACGATCAATCGGCAAACTAATGATGAAACTGGCCGTAAAAGTCAAACCCAACAGCAAACAACAGAAAATTGTTGAAGAAGCCGATGGGGGGCTAACCATTTTCTTAAAATCTCCCCCGATCGATGGCAAGGCTAATCGCGAGTTAATTCAACTCCTCGCGACCCATTTAGGCGTTAGCAAATCAGCAATCACGATCAAAGTTGGCCAAGCGGGTCGCCAGAAAATCATTGAAGTTGCAGACTAGCGAGCAAAGTCCAAGACGGGCCAGGCGAGAAAATTAGAGATCCCTTGAAAGCAATCCCATAAAATTGAATCAGCATCGATCGCCCCGACGACAAGCGCTAGGGCCCTCAGGATTGGGATAGGATAAGCGCGATCGCCCCTCTTGCTCGACATCGATCCATATCAATCCATGATCGATTCATGGTCGATCCCCGACATTGGCATCCGATCAAACCTTGAGGTCGAACCTTGAGATCGAGCATTGGTTTAGATCACTTAGACCGTCAGACCGCCCCTCCAATTCCCCATGTCGCTCCAGCTTTACAACACCCTCACCCGTCGCAAAGAACCCTTCGAGCCGATCGAGCCGGGTCGGGTGCGGATGTATTGCTGTGGCGTAACGGTCTATGACCACTGCCATTTGGGCCATGCCCGGTCATACATCGTTTGGGACACCCTGCGGCGCTTTTTGCAATGGCGGGGCTATGACGTGCGCTATGTGCAAAACTTCACCGACATTGACGACAAAATTCTTAATCGCGCCAAAAACGAAGGGGTTTCCATGGAGGCGATCGCCGATCGCTACACCGAAACCTACTTTGAAGACATGGCCCGGCTCAACATTCGGGAAGCCGATGCCTATCCCCGCGCCACCCACACCCTGAACGGCATTCAGCGCTTGATTGCCGAATTGGAAGCCAAGGGCGTGGCCTATGCGGCCGGGGGCGATGTGTATTTTGCAGTGCGTAAATTTGCGGACTACGGCAAGCTCTCCGGCCGCAAATTAGACGACCTGCAAGCCGGAGCCAGCGGCCGCACGGACGACGAAACCACCAAAAAGCAAGATCCCTTCGACTTTGCCCTTTGGAAAGGAGCCAAACCCGACGAACCGGCCTGGGAGTCCCCTTGGGGGCCCGGTCGGCCAGGCTGGCACATTGAGTGCTCCGCCATGGTGCGCCAAGAGTTGGGCGAAAGCATTGATATCCACGTGGGGGGCGGTGACTTAATTTTTCCGCACCACGAAAACGAAATTGCCCAATCGGAAGCGGCCACGGGCCATTCCCTAGCCCGGTTCTGGTTGCACAACGGCATGGTGAACGTGGGCGGCGAGAAGATGTCGAAATCCTTGGGCAACTTCACAACCATCCGCGCCCTGTTGGATGCACCGGAGGGGCCTCACCCGATGGCCCTGCGGTTGTTTGTGCTGCAAGGTCACTACCGCAAGCCCATGGACTTTACGGGGGAGGCGATCGAGGCGGCCAAAAATGCTTGGAACACGCTCAAAGAGGGGCTGTTGTTCGAGGGGCTAGGGGATTTCAACGGTGCGCCCACCTATGACCCCACGGCGCTCGATCGATTCCGGGCGGCCATGGATGACGACCTGAACACACCGGAAGCCTTGGCCTTGCTGTTTGAGCTGGCGAAGGAGTTGCGCCGAGAAAAGAATCTGCGCGTCCATGAGGGGCAATTTTCCCAAGATGCCGCCGCGATCGCCCAGCAGTGGCGAACCTTGGTGCATTTGGCGGATGTGTTGGGCCTGGTGGCCACGGCGGAAACCCCAACGGAAACCCCGGCCGGCCCCAGTGATGCGGAAATTGAGGCCTTAATTGCCCAACGGACGGCCGCCCGCAAGGCCAAAAACTTTGCCGAGTCCGATCGGATCCGCGACGAGCTGAAAGCTCAGGGCATTGTGTTGATTGATCGCCCCGGTGAAACCGCCTGGCATCGAGAATAGGAGGACGACCATGGCCGATCGCGATTTGTTTCAGCGGGCCAATGCGCAGGGCATGAAGCGATTTTGTGAAGGTTGGCATCGGGCCCAAAACCAACGCTACTTGCTGCGATCGCAACTGGGGTTTAGCCAAGCCAGCACCCCCCATCAACCGGCCGTCTGTCGGGGCTGCGAGAACTATCACGGCATCGCCTACGGTTACAGCCGCGATCGACGGGCAAGGCTGATTTGCGGCATTCACCCCTTTGGTTGGTCAGGAACCGATCCTTGTCCCGATTGGCGCGGGGCGATCGAACCGGAATTCTCCACCGCGACCTCCGACGACATCAACCGGTAATTGGCCATGATCAATCTCCGAAACCTGGGAATCCAAAGCATCGGTCAAAACATTGGTAAAAACATTGGTAAAAACATCAGCAAACGATTAATCCTGGTGTTGGGGCTGGCCCTGTTGTGGGTTTTGTTGGGAGCCTTGCCCGCCCAAGCGATGGGCAACTACAGCAAAACCAACCAGGAAGGGCAGAATTTTGCCGGTGAAAACTTGGTGGGCGCAGCTTTTTTGGCCACCGATTTGCGCGATGCCAATCTGGCGGGAGCCAACTTGAGCAATGCCACCCTCACCCAAGCCACCTTGCTGCGAGCCAACCTGCAAGGTGCGGATTTAACGGGCGCTTTGATCGATCGCGCGGTGTTGGAACGGGCAGATTTAACCCAAGCGATCGCCCGTGAGGCAATTTTTACGCGCTCAATTTTGGCCGACACCACGATCGAGGGAGCCGACTTCACCGATGCATTAATCGATCGGTACGACGTGGCCCAACTTTGCAAAGTCGCCAGCGGCATCAATCAAAAAACCGGTGTCAGCACCCGCGAAAGTTTAGGTTGTGATTAGTGCCCATTGCGCTTGGAATCTCTGAACAGCAGATCAGCATGAACCTTATTGCTGTTGGGTTTCGTACCTCAACCCAACCTACAAAATGACCGCTGATCAGCTCATCTTGGGCAAGGACTTTTAAGGATGAGGGCTAAGGATGAGGGCTTATGCATTGATCCGCGCAAGAGGTCTAATTAACGAGCTTTCCAAGTGCCGCCATAGCGATAGTGCGGATTGGTGGCGCTTTGCTGTTTTTGGCAACGGGGACAGGCCAAAACCCATTGATCGGTGCGATCGACCTGGATTCGATAGCGCACCAATGACAGAACCTGGCAGAGTTCACAGGGTCGTGGTTGAGGATTGGCTGTGCGACGACGCGGCATGAGAATTAATAGAAATTAACAGTAATCAGCAGCAATCAACGGCGATTCAAGACAATTTCAATCAACTCAAATCATTTCAATCAACAGCGATTCAAGACAATTTCAATCAACTCAAATCATTTCAATCAACAGCGATTCAAGACAATTTCAATCAACTCAAATCATTTCAGTCAACTTAAATCGAAGGGAACCCCGCCATTGGTTTCCCAATGATGACGATAGAGCAATTCAAGCTGGCCGCAATGCTGGGCGATCGCCGCCACCTGCCGCCGATACAAACTCCGAAACACATTCGCCACCAGCAACGCCCCGATCGCCACCACCAGGCCCGTGGCCGTGGACACCAACGCCTCGCTCAGGCCCGAACCGATGCCCGCGCCATTGGGGCCGCCCGTGGAGCCGATGCTGTCCCAGCGGAGGGCCGCAAAGGATCCCATCAAGCCCAACACTGTGCCCAACAGGCCCAAGAGGGGCGCAATGCCAACGATCGTGTCGAAAGCCGTACCAAACCGCTTGAGTTGAGGCAGTTGGGCTTGGGCGGCGCTGTCAAGGGCTAATCGAAACTCCTCGGGGGTGGGGCGATCGAGCGTGAGCGCCGCCAGGAAAATCTGCACGATCGGCCAATCCTCTGGAGCCGATCGCAACAAACGCAGGGTGCGATCGGTATCGGGTTCCCGCCCATACAACACGAGCGCCTCCCGAATCAGGAGCGGTTGTTCCTGGGCCAAGCGCCACCAAAACCGGCCCCGCTCCACCGCCAGGGCGATCGTGGCGATCGCACAACCCGCCAAAGGAACCATCACCGCCCCACCGGCCACAAACCATTGCCATACCGACGACATCGAGCACCTACTCCCCTTGCAACGTAGCGGGTTGATCTAGCGGCCAATCATGGCCCGTGGGCCAGCCGAAATTTAGCCAAACCCAAACCCAAACCCAATCAAAAACAAGCCTGGCCCTATGATGCCCGATTGGCGATGGCTGGAAGTTGCTGTGCCCCGTCCCGATCGGGGCGATCGGCCCCAGGCAATTGACTGTAGTGGGGATTGATCCTTACCATTGAGTTACATTAATAGACTGTAAAGAACTGTTGCGATTAATCAACGGTTTCCATCCTCCGGCCCCTTGATTGCCCCACAGACCAAGGGTTTGCAGTTCTTTTCCCCATTCGATTTTGTCCCCCATCCTTCCGCCCTGGCTTTTGGAGCGCGTCCCTATGCAACAGGCAACACAACTGGTTTCCCGCCGCTGGTCGCAGTGGTTGATGGCCACGCTGGGATCGTTGGTGCTTTGTGCGATCGCCTGGATCGCCGCACCGGCCCCCGCCCAAGCCTTCGACAACCCCGACCTGCTGCCCAAGGAGTTCACCACCGTTGTGGACTTGGCCAACCAGTTGCCCAGTGGCCAAGAGCAAAAACTCGCCCAAACCCTGGCGGACTTTGAGGCGGAAACCGGCTGGAAATTGCGTGTTTTGACCCAATTTGACCAAACGCCCGGCCTGGCCGTGAAGCGGTTTTGGGATGTGGACAACAAGACCCTGCTGGTGGTGGCCGACTCCCGGGGGGGCAACTTGCTGAACTTCAATGTGGGTGGCGATTTTTATAGCGTCTTTCCGCGCACCTTTTGGATTGAGCTGCAAACCCGCTACGGTAACCAGTTCTTTGTGCGCGAAAACGGGGAAAATCAGGCGATCGTCCAATCCCTGGAATCGGTGATGGGTTGCCTGCGCCAAGGGGGCTGTCAGTTTGTGCCCGGTTTGCCTCAGGAGCAATGGATCCTAACCCTGGTGACTTCGGTGCTGGGCGGCGTGATTTGTGGTTTTGCGGCCCACCCGCGCAAGGCCGGCGAATGGATTTCCTGGCAATGGGCGCTGATTTTGTCGCCGCTGTGGGGCATTTTGTTCATTGCCTTTGGCATTGGCCCGGTGGTGACCCGCACGGCGGACTGGCTGCCCCTGGTGCGCAACATTGCCGGATTCGCGATCGGGGCATTGGTGGCCTTCCTGTCCCCGGTCTTTGGTCGCCCCCCTTCAGAGGCCGAAACTTAGGATCAGGCAACGAAACCCTGTTTTGGGGCTACAGGTTAATCAACCGTTTTCTAGCAGTCGTTTTCTGGCGATAGTTTTCTAGCAGTCGTTTTTTAGCGGTAGTTTTTTAGCGGTAGTTTCCTAGCGATCGGTGCTCCAATTCAGCATCGGGGCGATCGCGATCGTTGCCACCGTGCCTTTGGTGGGTGAAATTAGAGCAGGGTTGGGGCCATGGCCCGCCCAAGCTGAGTTGGCACGAGTTGTTGATGATGGAGTGGCATATCACGGACGCACAGAGCCTGGCTCTGATCGATCGGGAGTTGGGCGATCGGGGCGATCGTTCACCGGCAGAATACGAGATGGTGCGTCGGGTGATCTATGCCACCGCAGATTTTGACTATGCCAGTTGCCTGAGTTTTTCCGAGCGATCGCTCAGTGCAGGTGCGGCGGCCCTGGCGGCGCGGACAACGGTGATTGTGGATGTGCCGATGGTGCAGGTAGGGATTGCCCCTGCCATTCAGGCAACCTTTGCCAATCCGGTGTTTTGTGCCACGGAGGCGATCGTCCGGCCGCAACAGGCCCTGACCAAGGCCGCCTGGGGAATTCAAACCCTGGCCCGGCGTTACCCGGAGGCCATCTTTTTGGTGGGCGAGTCGCAAACGGCCCTGCTGGCACTGATTGAACTAATTGAGGCGGAAGAAATTAACCCGGCCCTGGTGATTGCCACCCCGGCCGGGTTTGTGGAAGTGGACACCACCAAGGCCCGATTGCGCGATGCCCAGGTGTCCCACATTTGCGTGGAAGGTCGCAAGGGCAGCCCGATCGTGGCGATCGCGGCCATGGGCGGGCTGGTGGATTTGGCTTGGCAGGCTTACGGGCCCAAGGCAAAGGGGCGCTAACCGGTTTGCAGGGCGGCGGCCTCTTGGGCCAAGCGATCGCTCAGCAGGCTGTGGTTCCGCTGGGCCCGCTCATGCTGCGGGTTGAGGGCGATCGCCTGGTTATAGGACTCGATCGCCTCGGGGTAGCAGTCTAACCGCACCAGCACATTGCCCCGGCTGTACCAAGTTTCCGGGTCGGCGCGATCGAGGTCGATCGCCTGGTCATAGCTGCTGAGGGCGGCGGCAAACTGGCCCAACTGGGTGAGCACAATGCCGCGATTGTGCCAGGCGCTGGCGTTTTGACCGTTTAGCTCGATCGCCCGATCGTAGGCTTGCAGGGCCTCTTGGGGCCGTTGCAGCCGCGCCAGGGCATTGGCTCGGTTATACCAAGCTTCGTGGCTATCGGGATTCAGGGAAATCGCTTGGTTATAGGACTTGAGGGCCTGATCGGTTTGCTGCAACTTACTGAGGATTAATCCCTGATGCAGCCACAGTTCCGGGTGATTGGGATTCAGGGCGATCGCCTGGTGGTAGGAGGTGGCGGCTTCTTCAAATTTGCCCAGCCGCATCAGCACCAGCCCGCGATTGTGCCAACTTTCGTAGCTGTCGGGCTTCAGGCGCACGGCTCGATCGTAGGCAGCGATCGCAGCTGGATAGCGCTGCAATGCTTCCAAAACCACCCCTTTTCCCCACCAAGCGGCGTAGCAGTCCGGCTGTTGCTCGATCGCCTTGTCATATTCCGCCAAGGCCCCTTCCGGATCACCGTTACGGAACAGTTGTTCAGCCCGATCGGCAATATTATCGGCATTCGCGGGCAACGCCGTGGGAGCCAACATCGGCATCTGTTGCATCTGCAAAGACACCAACTGCTCTACCAAAGTGCGCAATTCCTGCTGAATTTGCGGCTGAATCAAAGCCAGCAATTCTTGAGGCGCTTTTTGCGTAAATTCTTGGATGATGTAGGCCTTTTGGCGATCGGCTTGACCCGCCAAAATTTGCATATTTGAAATAAATTCCTTCTCCAGTTCCGCAATTTGGTGACGCGAAACCCGGCGATCGCTGGCCAACCGTTCTTGAAACTGGGTTAGTTCCTGGTTGGCAGTTCCCTTGACGGCGGCCACATGGGTTTCCAGCTCATGAATCAACGCGGCGGCCGAGATTTTGGTGCGTTCCACCTGGTCTTGCAGGTCTTGCAGGCTGCGATCGGCCCGATGGCGAGCCACCTTCACCCGAGCTTCCAAATCGCCCAAATCCTTCAGGCTGTGGCGCACTGATTGCACCAAATGATTCACCACCTTGCGCCGCCCCAACCAGAGGGCCGCCGTCATGGCCAAGGGAGCCGTTCCCAAAGCAATCAGCAACCAACTGAGGCCCCCAAGGGTGCGCTCCAGGCCGATCGCTTCCCCGGTGCTGATGTTGGCGGTGGCAAAGGTCAAATCGGCGCGGTCGGTGGCCTCGGCGGCGGCGATCGGGGCTTCGGGTTCCGCCAAGCTGGCACAGGTGGCCTGGGGTTGGCCCGCTTCGGTCACAGGGCAAGGAACCGGGGTTGTGGCGCGGGTCACGGCTTGGGCGGGGCTGGCCGCCAAGGCCAGAGGAGCCACCAAGGGAACCACCAGGGCCGGAACCCAGACCGCTGCCCGGCCCCGATCGCCCGTTTCACCAAAATTGCTGCGGGAAGAACTCATGTAGACAGCCTCCGAACCCGTTGCGAGTCAATTGCGAGTCGATGTTGATCCCCGGCTCTGACCGAGTGACTAGCTATTGTTTCGGAGGCGATCGTCCTAAATCCGGGAGTCCTTGGGTGTGGTAGCCGGTGGCCAATCCAGCGTCCTGGCGGCCCCTCAGCTCAACCCCTTAGCTCAACTAACTCAGCTCAACCCCTTAGCTCAACCAACTCAGCAACAAACGCGGCGCAGGCAGCACCACCAATACCAACAATGCCAAGGCCAAAAAGCCCAATCCATCCCGTCGATCGTCCAGCGGGGTCACATCATCCAAGGCCGGTTGGCTAATGGCAGGCAAAAAGAAGACCAACAGAGCCAGCGCCAGGAATTCGCTGCGAGCCAAGGCCAGGGCCAACACGGCAAATCGGGTGATGTGTCCCACCAGCATGGCTCCTTGGGTTCCCAACATGGCGCGGACAATGCGCCCCCCATCCAAGGAACCGAGGGGCAACAGGTGAAAGGCCCCTAACCAAAGGCCGATGTAGCCCGCCAGGGCGATCGGGTGGAGGGCGATCGCCTTGCCGGGCGTGAGGGCCGCGCCGAGGGTGGCTTTGCTAATTAGGGTCAGGGCGATGGAGTAGCTAGGGTCGATCGAGCGCCAATTCAGCAACCCCGAGCCGGGCAAAGGATTCACCACCGTGGAGTGGGCCAACCCCCAAACCAACAGGGGCAGGGCCACCAACAGCCCCCCGATCGCCCCCCAAAAGCCCACATCAAACATGGCGCGGCGGTGGGGCATGGGCGATCGCAGGGGCGTGAACGCGCCCAAGGTTCCCAGCAGGGCCGGAATCGGAATAAACAGCGGCAACGAAACGGACACCCGATGGCGCTTAGCGGCCCAGTAGTGCCCCAGTTCATGGGCCCCCAAAACCAACAACAACCCGATCGCGTAGGGCGCACCGGACTGAATAAAGGCCCAATCTCGCACCAAATCTAGCTTCGGGTTCCGCAGCATCTCCGCCCCCATCAGGGTCATGGACAGCAGCGACAACCCCAGCAACCCCACCGACCAAACCACCTGTTTCCAGAGGGGCGGTTCTTTGCTCAGGGCCTGGCCCAAGGGCGTGCGCTGAGGATTCGGAACCAGGGCAAAGAAGGGCTTACCGTTTTGTCCTTCTTGGAAAATCACCAGGAATCGATCGCTAAACTTTTGGCGAATTTTGTCGCAAACCGTCCGGTAAGCCAGGGCCGGTTCCGCCCGCAATTGCCCATAGCAGAGGGCCGCTTGGGGACGATGTTCCACGCTGCTGAGGTAAAACACCGACCAGGGAAAGCAATCTTGCAGGCTGGCTTCTTCGGTGCGATCGAGCAGGCGGGGCGAAATTTTGGCAGAGCCAAGGGCTTGGGCCAGGGCCAGGGCTTCGGCGGGACTGCTGGGATCCGCCAGCACCGAAATGGGGGATTCCAAATCCCCATTGGTGGGCTGTTGGGGCCGGGCCGATCGCCCTTGTTGCACCAACCACACATAAATCAACGGACAGGCAATAAACGGCGGCAGGGCCAACCAGGGCGGCACGGGCTGGCCGGGGCCATTGGCCAGCGTCCAAGCCGTCCAAATCAAGGCCGGAGCCATCATCACCAACCACAACACCCACACGGAGGCGCGTGTGATGCCGCTAACGCTCTGGCGGACAATAAAATATGCGACGATGCCGATCAACACTAGCCAAACAATCATCTGATGCCCAAGCCACCGCAGGCTGTTTTCGATTCGATCTATGCCTTTCCGCCCAACCGCGACACGTTAGGCGGGACTGCTTATTTCATTGTAGGAAACTCGATCAACCCTGCTGACTCGGCCGACCATAGTGGCCTACCGGCCAATTCATCAAATTCATCAGTTCCATCCGCTCATCAGCCGACTGGGTTCAAGCAACCGACTGATGATCCTACTCAATCGGTTCATAATCTGACGAATCCAACGGATCCAACGAATTCATCAGATCACTCAAATCATTCAGATCATTCTTCAGCTCATCAACCAGCCCATCAACTGCCAGGCAATATTCTGATCGATTGTCCACCTTGGCACGAGGAAACGGCAGATTTTTTAACCCAGCATGGGGGAGTACGTTGGTGGATTTTTACCCACCGCAGTTCCTTTGGCCCGCTGCAAACCGTGCGGGCCTTGCATCGGGCCTTCAGCAATCCGGCCACAACCCTTGAGGAGAGCGAGCCGGCCGCCCAGTCCGCGGCCGCCCGCTGCGAATTGGTGGTGCAAGAACAGGAGGCCTATCTGCTGCCCAATTTGCCGGTAACCACGTTTCGGGAAGAAGTGACCCTGAGTCCAGAACTGCGCGTGATTTGGACCCCGGGCCACACGCCCGGCTCGGCCTGCGTTTGGCTCGATCGGGCGGGGGGCATTTTATTTAGTGGTCGTCATCTGTTGCCCACGCCCCAGGGGGAGTTGATGCCCCTCAAAACCGCCAAAACCTTCCATTGGTTCCGCCAACTGCGATCGGTTCAGGCCTTGATCGATCGCTTTTCGCCGGTCAACCTGGCCCATTGCTGCCCGGGGGCCAGCGTGGGCTTTTTGCGCGGGGCCCTGTCGGTCGATCGCGCCTATGAGCGGCTGACGACCTTGAACTTGGCGGCCGCTAAGCTGGATCCGGTTGCGCTTCAGTCGCCGAGCCTGAGCGAAACACCTGACCAATAATGTCTTCGATCGGGGGTTCCGTCACACTCAGGTCTTGCACCGGCAACTGCTCCAGCAGGCGGGCGATCGTTGGGGTCAGCACCTCTCGTCGCACCAGCAGTTGCACCGATCGCCCCTCGATCGCCACCACCTCCCCAAAATCCTGAAGTTGGGCCGTTGTCATCGGTTGGGCCAACTCTAACCGCACTTCCCGATAGGGTGCGAATCGATCGACCAACCCCGAGAGGCTGCCGTCATAGATCGACGACCCCTCATGAATCAACAACACCCGATCGCATAGGGCCGTGATGTCGCCCATGTAGTGGGACGTAAGCAAAATCGTCGCCCCATAGCGCTCGTTATATTCCCGCAAGAAATCCCGCAAGTTGGCCTGGGCATTCACATCCAGCCCCAAGGTCGGCTCATCCAAAAACAATACCGCCGGCCGATGGAGCAGCGCCGCCAGCAACTCCGCCTTCATCCGCTCGCCCAAAGACAGCTTACGCACCGGCTGCGTCAGTTTGGACTCCAGCGCCAACAGTTCGCTCAGCTCGCCCACCCGCTGGGTCAATTCCCGATCGCTCAGGCCATACACCGCCCCATTAATCCGCAACGAATCCCAGGCGGGCAAATCCCAAATTAATTGTTGCTTTTGCCCCATGACCAGGGCAATTTGATGTAAGAACGCCGACTCTCTGGCAAAGGGTTCATGGCCCGCCACCCGTACCCGACCGCCGGAGGGATAAATCAGCCCCGCCAGCATTTTCAATGTGGTGGTTTTGCCGGCCCCATTGGCCCCCAAAAACCCCACCACCTCGCCGGGGGCGATCAAAAACGACACGGACTTCACCGCCTCGATCGTGCGGTAGCGTCGTCGCCAAAAGTGGGCGATCGTCCCTTGCAGCCCCGGTGCTTTCAGGGCCACTTGATAGGACTTTTGCAGCCCCTCTGCTACCAACATCCCCATGATTGCTCTCCCGTATTCGCACAAACCCGATTCAACTCGCAAAAACCAGCACAAAGCTCAAAGGGGCTAAACCAAGCTGCACCCAGCGAAACCCCTGAGCGATCGGCGCTCCTAGCGTTCATCGGTCACAACTCGCGATTACAGCCGATGACGAAAACGACTCGTGGCCCAATTGAACATGTAACCACGCACTTCAGAGATTGAGGTAATCCAGACCATTAGCCATCACAATCAGCCACGATCTGAGTATCCAGCCAGAGAATAAATCTCTGAATACTGCCTGAGCATTTCCAAAATATTTACGAGGCAATTACAATATGTTTACAGACTCTTGATGAAGTTTTCCTAAGAGCAGTACAAAACTTTTCCAAAGAAATTAACCGCAATGCTCAAAGACTCGCAATATATCAGTCGCGGTTGCTTTGGGGGTGCTAAAATTTCGCGTTTAGGCGCTGTTGTTTGTTAGAATTTTTCAATCTTTGAAATTAATCGCATTACTTTCCTTAACAACCACTCATGCCAACGCCAAGACTTGATCTCCCTTGGCGACCCCTTGCCCAAACTTTCTCCGGGCCATTTTCTAACCCCTGTTGAGCGACCTGGAACCCCATCAAGCCACCCGCTTTTGACGTTTCAAAGCACCTCAACATAACTGACACGAAGGTTATGTGGTAGTGAATCAGATTAATGTGGGATAGGTAGCAATGTCATGCCAAGTCCATGCCCTAGTCGCTAATCCCGCTCGTTCAGCAGCCGTGGTTTTGAAACGACTATGCTGCCAAATCCAGTTGAAATAACTCACCACTAATCGAGTCGTGATCTGGGTTTGTTCCCAC